>JAQNCM010000131.1 GCA_029237615.1 Mucilaginibacter sp. | reverse complement strand
TCCACTTAAGGGATTGCCATCGTCATCCTTATAATATATCCCCGCAGAAATTTTTGAAAGTTTGTTTGCTATAGATGATTTTAATGTGACCTGTGTAGCTACCGTGTTATTTATAGCATCTCCTATTGTTATATTCTTGTTGAAAAAATAACCGGGATCAAAATTATTCATCCAGTTGGTATAAGCCACCACACGGTAATTTCCTTTTTTGTACGAATTTTGCGAAACGGCGATATTTCCCCATGCGACACCGTTTTTAACCTGTAGTTTTAATGTTTGCATTGCTGAGTCACGCGCGTTTAGTATATCAACGTAAACGATTTTGCTTAAAGGAGACGGCTGATGACGATCAATAGTTAAATAAGCTTTAAACCAGATGGTATCGCCTATGGCATAATATGGCTTATCAAAGTGAAGGTATACCTTTTCTACCGGGTAATGATCATAAAGCCTGGCCGATTTGCGTATAATATGATTTAAAACCGCTGTATCACTTTGGGCCGATGCGGTACAACAAAAAAGAGCCAGGAACAGGGATTGCGCCAGTAAAACTTTAAAAAATTTCATGTATTAAGATTGATTTGGCAATGGCCGCTAATATAGCCTATTACCATTTAAATTAAATCAATTACCGCTTACTTTAACATTTTTTAAGCTTTTAAAACAATATTTTTACTTTACTACCATCTGTACCGTATTGCGGCTTACCTGCTCAAGCAATATAACCCTGTTGTCGGTTAACTCTTTTATGGAGCTTTGTGAATAATGCCTTACCGTGATTAAAGAAAGGCCCTGGTTATACTTAGTTTTAAAATCAACATTTAAGCCCTGCAAAAGCTTTTGGAAACGTTCTTCGTAATAATCAATACAAACCGAGAAGCTAAGCGCTGATGTTTGCATCATGTTTACTTTTACCTGGTATTTTGCAAACAAGCCAAATATGCTGCTTAAGTGATTTTCGGAGATGAAAGAAAAATCCCTTGCGGATAATGACAATAATACCTGGTTTTGTTTTAAAATGATAACCGGTTTTAAAAATACATTTTTGCCATCTTCCTTTATAACCGTTCCCTCATCCTCCGGGTGGTTAAACGACTTAACAAATAGCGGTATTTTGGTATTTTGAAGCGGCTTAATGGTTTTAGGGTGGATTACGCTTGCCCCGTAATAAGTCATTTCAATAGCTTCCGTGTATGAAAGCTCATCGAATTTAATTGTGTCTTCATAAAACTTAGGGTCGGCATTTAAAATGCCCGGTACGTCTTTCCAGGTAGTCACTGATTGGGCACCCAAACAAGCAGCAAATATAGAAGCCGTGTAATCAGAGCCTTCGCGGCCAAGGGTAGTGGTAAAGTTTTCGGAGGTACCACCCAAAAAACCCTGGGTAACAACAATGCCTTTTTGTAAAAGGGCCGGAATATCCTTTGTAATGCTTTCACGCGTTTTATCCCATTGCACAATGCCTTCGCGATAGGTATTGTCGGTATGCAGGTAACCGCGTACATCCAGCCACCTGCTTTTTAGTTCTGTTTTATTCAGGTAGGCGTTTACAATTCTTGTGGAAACCAGTTCGCCAATAGAAACGATCTGATCATAGATGAAATCATAATCATCATGCGGTTCTTCTTCAATGATCCAGTCAATCTCCACAAAGGTATTGGCAACCTCATCAAAAATAGCGTCTGACGATTCAAAAAGCTGTTCTAAAATGGAGAAGTGGTATTTTTTGAGGTCGTCAAAAATAACATGCAATTCATCCTCCTGGTTAACATACGCTTTTGTTAGTCTTTCGAGCGCATTGGTAGTTTTACCCATGGCCGAAACGACAATTAACAATTGCTGATCTCGATATCTTTTAACCACGTTGGCCAGATTAACCACGCCGTTGGCATCTTTTACAGATGCGCCTCCGAATTTAAAAACAAGCATTATTTAATATATTGAGTTAACGACCGTGTTTGGCCGGAGTAATGATTTAATTGAACTTTAAGGTACTTGCAGCATCTCTTTACCCGCATACTTCAATTTTTGAAAGCTGTTCATTTGACAGGGAAGCATTGAGCCAGCCGGCCTCAACACTTGCTTCATATTTTTTATAGAAGTTAAGGGCAGGTTCATTCCAGTCCAATACCTGCCAAACCATACCCTTAAAGCCCATCTCTTTTGCTTCAACAATAAGCTGGTCAAATAACAATTTACCTATTCCTTTACCGCGCACTGATTCAGTAACAATCAGGTCTTCCAGGTACATCCGGCAGCCTTTCCAGGTAGAATAACGGATATAGTACAAAGCAAAGCCCACAATCAATCCATCAATTTCTGCAACAAACGCCTTCCATACCGGGTTGCTGCCGAAGCCTGCATCCTCAAACTCCTGCAAGGTAACCGTAACCTCCTCCGGCGCCTTTTCATAAAGCGCCAGTTCGTTTACCAGTTCAAGCAAACGCAAACAATCTCCTTTTTTTGCTATTCGTAAATTTATGTTCATCAGTTCTTAGTCGCTATTTAAAGAAATCCGAAATAGAAATTCCGACTTCCGAAATCAAAAATCAATTATTCTTCCAATGTTTAATAACCCGCTGCCCAAAAATAGTGCTGCCAAGCCTTACCATATTGCTGCCCTGTTCTATAGCTAGTTTGTAGTCTGCCGACATCCCCATCGAAAGCGTGTCAAAATTATTATCCTTTCTAAAAAAGCTTTGTTTTATTCCGTCGAAAAAGGTTTTCAACTCGTAGTACTCATCTTTTATCTGCTTTTCGTTGTCCGTATTGGTGGCTATAGCCATCAAACCCCGTATGCGTATATTCTTTAATGCTGCAAACTCATCAGACCGTAGCAATTCAATGGCCTCATCAAAACCAAATCCGAACTTTGTTTCCTCATCTGCAATGTAAATCTGCAAAAGGCAATCAATAACACGGCTGTTTTTCAGGGCATGCTTATTGATCTCCTGCAACAGCTTCAGGCTATCAACCGATTGTATCATGCTGATAAAGGGAGCGATATATTTTACCTTATTGCTTTGCAAGTGGCCTATCAGATGCCATTGTATATCTTTTGGTAAATGCTCATACTTTTCAACCAGTTCCTGCACCATGTTTTCGCCGAATAAACGCTGACCCGCGTCATATGCTTCCTGCACTTCTTCAACAGGTTTGGTTTTTGATACAGCTATCAATGTCACATTAATAGGGCCTGTTTCTTTTTTTAAGCTTTTGATATTATCTGTAATGCTCATTTATCCGTAATTTTGCTTCGTATTAAACCGCTAAATTACAGAATGCATAAATATATCGCCCTGTTTTTTTCAGTAACGTTTTTTTTAACCGCCTGTAAAGGGAGCCACCCCGAGGGAATTATCGATCATAACCGCATGATCAGATTACTTACTGAAGTTCATATTGTTGACGGCAGCCTTTATAGCGTAAGCCAGTCGCCCGATAGTTTGTATAAATACGGAGTAGGTTCATATGTGGCATTATTTAAAAGATTCCATACTGACACCACTCAGTTTAAAAAAAGTATGGCCTACTATACAACCCAACCAACAGAATTGCAAGAAATGTATGTACAGGTACAGCAAATCCTGAAGCAAAAAACCGACTCACTGAACAAAGTACAACAAAACATGAACCAGGCTCAATTCAAGTTGAATCAGGCACAACAAAAAAATAATAATGCTGTACCCAAAAAATAGTGTTGACAAGCTGGGTTTTACCGAAGTAAAGGAGCTGATAAAGGCACATTGCCTGAGCGAAATGGGCCGGCAAATGGTGGACAAGATACAAGTGATGGACAATTTTGACCAGATCCGTAAGTTTTTGAGCCAGGCCAATGAGTTTAAAAATATTTTAGAGAATGATGATACTTTACCTATCCATCATTTTTTCGATGTAAAATCCCTTGCCAATAAGGCAAGGATAGAAGGGGTGTTTTTAAGCGAAGAAGAATTTTACCAGGTTCACGCATCATTAACAACGGTGTTTGCCGTAATTGCTTATTTTAATGAGCGGGAAGGGCTGTATCCAAACCTGGAAGCTTTATTTGAACACCTGCCTATTGAAAAGGCTATCCTTAAAAAAATAGACCAGGTGATTGATCCTAAAGGCAAGATCAGGCCAAATGCATCGCGAGAGCTGTCAGAAATAACCTCAGGGATTGCCAAAGCTGAACAGGATGCCCGTAAAAAGATCGACCAGATATTTAAAAGCGCTACCGGAAACGGCTGGACGGCAGACGGTTCATTAACCGTGCGCGACGGACGCTTATGTATACCTTTACTTGCCGAAAATAAACGCAAGCTTAAAGGTTTTATTCATGATGAGTCCGCATCCGGCCAAACGGTTTACATGGAGCCAGAGGAGGTTTTTTCTTTAAATAATAGGATCCGCGACCTTGAATTTGACCGCAGGCGTGAAATAATAAAGATTTTAACCGCTTTAACAGATGAACTGAGACCTTACGTTCCCTTGCTTTTATCGTACCATAATTTATTAACCAAGCTGGACTTTGTAAGGGCGAAGGCGCTTTTTGCTATTGACATTGAAGCGGAAATGCCGCAGGTAATTAATGAACCCCGATTGAGGCTAACAAATGCAAGGCATCCGCTGTTATTATTGAATTTTAAAAAGGAGAAAAAAACAGTAGTCCCGCTTAATGTTCAGATCGATGAGCAGGCACGCATTATTGTGGTTTCGGGCCCTAATGCGGGCGGTAAATCGGTATGTATGAAAACCGTTGGCTTATTACAGATGATGGTACAGGCAGGCTTATTGATCTCGGCTTCGGAAGCAAGCGTAGTGGGGGTTTTTAAACAGTTGTTTGTTGATATTGGTGATGATCAGTCGATTGAAAGTGATTTGAGTACCTACAGCGCCCACCTTTCAAAAATGAAAGCTTTTGTGGAGCAGGCCAACGGAAAAACGCTGATACTGATTGACGAATTTGGAACCGGAACCGATCCGCAGTTTGGCGGGCCAATTGCCGAGGCGGTGCTTGAATCTTTAAACCATAAAAAGGTGAGGGGAATGGTTACCACCCACTATTCAAACCTTAAAATATTTGCCAGTCATACCGAAGGTTTAGAAAATGCGTCCATGCTTTTCAATAATACCGAAATGAAACCGTTGTACATGCTGGAGGTAGGCAAGCCCGGCAGCTCGTATGCTTTTGAGATCGCTCAAAAAATAGGATTGCCGCAAAACGTGCTAAACCTGGCAAAAAACAAAGTGAGCGCAGGCCAGAAGAAAGTGGATACTTTACTGGTTGACCTTGAACGGGAGAAAAAGGAGATTTACGATACCAAACTCAAGCTGGATAAGCAGCAAAGGCAGGTTACCGCCCTGCTTGCCGAAAATGAACAGCTGAAAAGCTACCTGGAAGAAAATAAAAAGGCTTTGATAAAAGATGCCAAAGAACAAGCAAAAAACATCATCCTGAATGCCAATAAGCTGGTGGAGAACACTATATCCGAAATTAAAAGCAGCAATGCCGATAGGGAGAAAACCCGCAGCCTGCGCGAAAACCTGAACATCGAACTACAAAAGAATACGGTGAAGCCGGTGGCGCCAAAACCGTTGCCAAACGAGGAAGAATTAAAGCCTGGCGATTGGGTGAAGCTTACCGACAGTGAAACCACCGGGCAGGTTATCGAGTTGATAAAAGATAACGTGGTTATTGCCATTGGCGATTTGCGCACCGTTGCTAAAAGGAAGCGAGTAATGAAAGTTTCACGCTCTGCAGTGCCAAAGGAGATCAGGAAAAGCTTTAGTACGCAAACCAGTGATATGGCCAGCTTTAGTCCGGAGATTGACGTACGGGGAATGCGGACCGAAGATGCCCTCGGCAATATTGAACGCCTATTTGACCGTGCTGTAATGATGGGTTATGGAACTTTAAAGATCATTCACGGCAAAGGCGATGGTATACTGCGCAAAATGATAAGGCAATATCTTAAAAAATACGAACAGGTTGACCGTATGGAAGATGAGCATGCCGACAGGGGCGGGGATGGCATCACCTATGTGTATTTGAAATAAAGAAAGGTGTCCTTTGTTTTTGGCGCACGTTTGAGCTGTCGGCTGGTTAGTCGCAAGGTATTCCTTGTTGCCCATATCCTTAATTGCTTTAAGTCAAAGAATAAGCATTTGTATTTATCATAAACCCCATCGGGATTAAATGTTTGTAGCAATAAAAATCAACGGGGAATTGGGTACCGCAGGTACCGAACCAGGTTGCATACCTACGGCATGCTAAATCTTTATTATAATTTTTTCTACCAATATTTTGCACCTATGGCGCAACTATTTACGCTTTTATCATTGCAAACGGAGATTGGTGGCCGGAGGTTATTTGTAAGTGGGAAATTAGCTTTGGTTCCCCTGTTTTAAAACTAACCTCTAATCTCCACCCATTAATCACTAAGTCTCGATATGGTCTCTTTCAAAAGTATCATCATCTACATCTTCACCCACTTTTTGCTGGTCGGGTAGTTCATCCGGGCCCGGGATGTTTGCTTGTTCATCGTCATCGTCGTTACCTTCATAGTAAGTATTACCTTTATGCGGACGATCATTTTCACCGTCTCCCCGTTCCACCTTCTCGGGCTTTGGTGCTTCGGTGGTTATTGTTGAACTGGGTTGAGCCTTGCTGTAATCGGGTTCGCCTTCCTGCCGTTTATCTTTAAAATTGTAATTCTCCGGGTGTTCTTCCATTGGTTCCGTACGGTCGAAATATGCATTGGTATTGCCTGCATATTGCGATGGATTATTTTTATCGTTCGCCGCAGGGGTACTATTGCTTTTACCAAAGTTCTGGCCGCCTTCCCCGCTGCCTTCTCTTACTGGTTTTTTATCATCATCCGTAATAAACAGACGCCTTTTCAGGTCATCCTCAGTAATGTTATCTTCATCATCAACTCGCGAGGCATTTGGCTGCCCGTTTCCTTGTTTGGATTGATTCCTGTCTTTCCAAAACTCTTCAGTGTTAAATTCCATAGGTTTACTTTTTGATCTCTTAGTTATAATACTCCAATTTTATAATTGTTTTGAATTTTGTTTAGTCTATGGCTAATTGGTGCAGGCATTTTATAATTAAGAAGAAACTATGGACCATGGACCATGGTCTATGGACAAAAAGAACTAATTTTACAGTACCCAATTATTAATAATGAACAAAGTAGTTAAGGATGCTGATGAGGCTATCCACGATATCCGGGATGGGATGACGCTCATGCTGGGTGGCTTCGGCTTATGCGGTTTGCCCGAAAATTGTATTGCTGCGCTGGTACGTAAAGGTGTAAAAGACCTCACCTGTATCTCCAATAATGCCGGGGTGGATGATTTTGGCATCGGCCTGATGCTGAAACAACGGCAGGTTAAAAAGATGATCTCCTCCTACGTTGGTGAAAATGCTGAGTTTGAGCGCCAGTTGCTGAGCGGTGAGCTGGAAGTTGAATTGATACCGCAAGGGACATTGGCTACCCGGTGTATGGCAGCAGGCTACGGTATGCCCGCTATTTTTACGCCGGCAGGTATCGGTACTGAAGTGGCCATTGGTAAAGAAGTAAGAAACTTTAACGGTAAAGATTATTTAATGGAGTTAGCTTTTGAGGCCGATTTTGCCATTGTAAAAGCCTGGAAAGGTGATAGGCTGGGTAACCTTGTATACAGAGCCATGGCAAGAAACTTTAATGCGGTGATGGCCACCGCCGGAAAAATCACCATTGCCGAGGTAGAGGAGCTGGTAGAGCCCGGCGAGCTTGACCCGGATCATATCCATACACCCGGAATTTATGTGCACCGGATATTCCAGGGAAAGGATTATGAAAAACGTATTGAACAGAGAACGGTGAGAGCGAGATAATTCGAGGATTTGAAAATGAAAGATTACCTTGCTTGTTGACTATGAGAAATGATAAAGAAAATCTTATCGTTAGTTAACATTTGAATTTGCCTTAGATATAATTGGATTTGCTGAAAAGTTAGAAGTTGCCAGAAAATACATTATCGCAAATCAAATTCTCAAATCCGGTACTTCAATAGGTGCGCACAAAATGCTGAAAGTAAAAATGATTTCATTTACAAAACTAAGATCGCCACAAAAGAAGCAGATGAAACCGAATACTTTTTATTGCTTTGTCAATTTTCTGAAACCTATCCGTTTGATCAATCCCTGCTTGATAAATTTAAGTGTAATAATTAAAGTGTTATCAAAAATAATATCAGTTCAAAAGCTTAAGCATATATACATTTGCCATTTTCAAATTATCATATTATACAGTTCTCTCATCTTCAAATTTTCAAATCCCCAAATTTTCAAATAAACCATGCTCGATAAAATAGGTATCGCAAAACGCATTGCAAAAGAAATAAAGGACGGTTATTATGTTAACCTGGGCATTGGCATTCCAACCCTGGTGGCTAATTACATACCCGACAATATTGATGTGGTGTTACAGTCAGAAAACGGCTTGCTCGGGATGGGGCCATTTCCTTTTGAAGGTGAAGAGGATGCTGACATCATAAATGCAGGCAAGCAAACCATTACGATGCTGCCCGGCTCTGCCGTGTTTGATTCGGCTATAAGTTTTGGGATGATACGTGCAAAAAAGGTAAACTTAACCATCTTGGGAGCGATGGAAGTATCCGAAAACGGTGATATTGCCAATTGGAAGATTCCCGGAAAAATGGTTAAGGGAATGGGTGGAGCGATGGATCTGGTAGCCTCGGCCGAAAATATCATCGTAGCCATGCAGCATATTAACAAAGCAGGCGAATCAAAACTACTGCCGCAATGCACCTTGCCTTTAACAGGTGTTAACTGCGTTAAAAAAATAGTAACCGAACTGGCTGTGCTGGACGTACTGCCGGGAGGCGGATTTAAGCTCCTGGAACGCGCCCCCGGTGTAAGTGTAGAAGAAATTAAAAATGCTACCGCAGGTAAATTAATTATTGAAGGAGATGTGCCGGAGATGATTATAATTTGAAGATTTGAAAATGTGTTAATTTGAAAATTAGAAAAGATGAGCTCCATCTTCAAATTTTCAAATTATTTCAACTCAAATTAAAATTCTCTCCCTCAATTGTTCGGATATCGCCTCCGTAACGCAAATAATATCCTCCGCTTCATAACTGTTGTTGGTGATCACCTGGTCGCATTCGTTCCGGTATGGTAACAGGAATTCCTGATAGGCAGGCGTAACATGGTTTATCCATTTATATACTACATCATCGTGCGAATAACCCCGTTCTACAACGTCGCGTTTTAGCCGGCGCTGTAATGCGATATCATTATCGGCCTCAATAAAGATCTTAAGGTTAAGTACCGATGCTATTTTTTTAAAGTGGAGAATAAATAAACCTTCGACAATGATGATAGGCGCGGGCTTTATTTCCAACATTTTGGGTACGATATCGGGGTTGTTAAAAGTGTATTCCTTTTTCAGGAAACTTTCTCCGCGGATCAGCTTCTCAATGTCATCTTCAAAATGCCCATGATCAATGGTAGAGGGAAGATCGAAATTATACAGCTTATTTTCTTCCTTAGTCATATTATGAGCAACCTGGAAGTAGTAATCGTCCTGCGAAACCAGGCAAACCTCATGCGCTTTAAAATGCTCCAGGAAACACTTTAAAAAAAAGGTTTTACCGGAGCCGCTTCCACCGGCTATACCGATGATAAACGGTTTATTCATTAGGACTGCCGTAAGTGATGTTTACATGAAAGCGTTTGTCTAAAGCGCCCAATGAATCCGCAACGTTTTTAGTCATCACTATAATCACGTCCCTTGTTGCTTCGCTGTCCGAGAACCTGCCTACCACCTTAGCAAAGGTAGTACGGTTTGTCATTGGGTTGGTGATCTTTATCACTGTGCCGATAGGCGCATACCGGTGAAGAACTAATTTTTTAGAAGGATCTAGGCTTGGCTCATCAATCCAGGTAGCTACCCCTTTTTCACTTTTTTCATATAAACCGAAACGGTTAGCGTTTAAACGATGTTCGGCATTGCTGCTATCAATTGCGGGTGCAACCATAGTCGATGCCCGCCGGGCTACCGGAGTGTCATTGGCAACGATAGGTGTGGTAACCGGGGCCGGTGTTGGCGCCTGTACGCCTGATCTAACCATTAACACCTGTCCCGGTATCACCGTGGTGGATGTTAAGTTATTTGTTTTTGTGATATCGTCAACGGTAGTGTTAAAGCGTTTGCTGATAGCATACAAGGTTTCACCGGCTGAAACTTTATACTGAACCGGCGGCGTGTTTGGCTGTGCCGGTTGCTGCACCTGTTGAACAGTTTGCTGCTGCGCTATACGTTCCGGCATTTTTTCTGTTTGTTCAGCCGCCGCTGTATCCTGTGCTTCTTCTTTCTGTTTATGCTTTTTTTCTACACTTGCTGCTTTTTCCTCACGTGCAATCCGTGCCTTTTTTTCCTTTTTAGTTTCCGTTGCTGCTTCTTCTTTTACTTTCGGCTTATGGTAAGGCTGATCGGTAGGTATTTCAATAATGGCCCCAATTGACAAAGTTGCCTTTTTACTGCCGTTAAATTTCATTAATGTCTCGGGCTTAACGTCGTAACGCCTGCCGATAGAGTAATAAGTATCCTTCGCTTTAACTTTAAAAAGGATCATTTTTTTGCCGTCATTGTTTTTTACGCCTACGGAATCAGCAACAGGTGCCGCATAAACCGATATAGAAATAGTGAAAAGAGTAATAGTGACCAATAAAATCTTAAATTTCATAATAAATAGGGGCTCAATAGTTACAGGCTTA
>JAQNCM010000621.1 GCA_029237615.1 Mucilaginibacter sp. | reverse complement strand
CATCCTGCGGAAACAGCACGCGCTCCGGATGGGTCCGGCTCACAGGATAAGGTCCGACATTTTCCGCGCCTATGGATGACGATGCCATGGCGAATCCTCCCCGGAAACCACGGCGTATCCCCCCGACAGCGTCGTGTTATGCCACCCCCTCGCGTCACCCTGCAAGACTGGCAAGGAGAGGGATGGTCCGGCATTCAGTCTTCCTCACGGACAGCGAAATCCTCACCCGGCTCCAGGATTATCACCGGATACCCCACGACTTGCAGCACGATCTTGCCCTGAGAATGACCACACTGGATGAGCGCCTGCGCCTGATGCGCTTCTGTCAGTGGGAGCACTGTTTGCAGGTTCACTTTGACCTGTCCGGCATCGATAAGCCGGCCGATCTCGGCCAGTTGTGCCGCATTGGGACGGGCCGTAACCGAGGCGCTTCGCACGCCGGACGCGGTGCCCGTTTCGGGAGACGACAGGCCGACGGTCGAGACCAGGATACCGTCCGGTTTCAAAACCTGCCATGAGCGCTGCTGCGTATCGCCGCCAATGGTGTCAAGCACCATATCCACACCCTTCACGATCTTTTCGAAGCGAACGGCCTGGTAATCCACGACTTCATCAGCACCCAAACCCTTCACATACTCCAGATGATCGGCAGCGGCCGTTGCGAGCACGTGCGCGCCTCTGACCTTCGCAAACTGGACGGCGAAACCGCCGACACCGCCGGATGCGCCATGGATCAGCACGGTCTGCCCCGGCGAAAGTCCTCCTGTGTCAAAGAGCGCCTGCCACGCCGTCGTAGCCGCCAGAGGCACGGCCGCCGCCTGGACACAGTCCAGAGAACCAGGTTTGTGCGCCGCTTCCCCGGTATTGATGACCGCATATTCGGCATAACCGCCTCCCCTGGAAGCGGCAAAGGCATAGATGGCATCGCCCACCGCGAAGCCGCTCACGGTGGAACCAATACGTTCGACCATGCCCGCGATGTCTTTGCCCGGAATCAACGGGAGACGGACGCCTTCGCGAAACGCCCCTTCCCGTATTTTCCAGTCGATCGGATTGACGCCTGCGGCATGGACGCGGACGAGGATCTCATCGGCTCCCGATTTCGGGCGGGGAACGTCTTCGTAAACAAGAACCTCCGGGCCGCCGAAAGCATGCATCCGCACGGCTTTCATCGTTCCCATGGCCTGCTCCTTTCCTATCCTCCGGTCGTTTGCACAGGGTTCAGATACCGCTGGAACCAATCGGAAGCCAGTCGGGCCGCAGTCTCCAAAGTTCCCGGTTCCTCGAACAGGTGGGTCGCGCTGGGCACGATCTCCATGCGGCTCTCGTCCGCAGCGATCTGTTCCAACGCCTGCTGGTTGAGCGGGATGACGGCGAAGTCGTGTCCGCCGACAATGAGCAGCGTAGGGGCATGGACGCGCGGCAGGGCATTGCCTGCCAGATCGGGCCTCCCGCCACGGGACACCACGGCGCGGATGAGATCCGGGCGTTCCGCCGCTGCCTCCAGAGCAGCCCCGGCTCCCGTACTCGCCCCGAAATAGCCGATGGGCAGCAGGCGCAGAGATTCTTGTTGTTGCACCCAGTCTGTGGCTCCGAGGAGGCGCCGCGCCAGCAGTTCGATATCGAATCGCCATTGCCGCGTATCTTCGTCCATGCTCTCTTCCTCGTGCGTGAGCAGATCCATCAGCAGTGTGGCGAAACCTGCCTCCCGGAGAATCTGAGCGACATAGCGATTGCGCGGGCTGTGGCGGCTGCTGCCGCTGCCATGCGCAAACAGCACGATTCCGTGTGCGCTTTGTGGCAACATCAAGTTTCCATCCAGCCATAGATCCTGCCAGGGGATTCGAATAGCACGCTCCTGAACGGGGGTCGTGGTGGCAGCGTTCATAGGAACCTCCTGTCCTCTGTATCTGCACGGCATGAAATGTGCGTCCTGTCGACGCGGGCATCGCCTGAGCAGCGCTCCAACAAACGAATGACCTTCTGAATAGAAAGGACGTCCACAGCAGGAAGCAGGTTCCTCGATCTGAAAACCATTCCGGGAACGTCTACTCGTTGGAATCGTCCTATTCACATGAATAAGCATGAAGGCAAAACTGCACTCATTACTGCCGATCTCGGTTGGGCAGAGCTTCAGCAAACAGCATTCCGCTATTTTCTGGAGCATACGAATGCCAGGAATGGACTTGTGGCAGACAGCACCCGCGCGGATTCGGCTTGCAGCATTGCGGCCACGGGGCTGGGATTGAGTTGCTACCCGGTCGCGGTGAGCAACGGCTGGCTCACGCGTGCTGACGCGGCCGAACGCGTTTTGACCGCGCTGCGATTCTTCGAGCAGAGCCCGCAAGGCCCCGAGCCGGATGTGACCGGCTAC
The DNA here is from genome assembly GCA_029237615.1 of Mucilaginibacter sp. GTDB lineage: Bacteria > Bacteroidota > Bacteroidia > Sphingobacteriales > Sphingobacteriaceae > Mucilaginibacter. The sequence continues at coordinate 954 of JAQNCM010000621.1, read as the reverse complement.
AAGGGGTTCTACTATCACTTTCTGGAAATGAAAGACGGCCGTCGCGCCGGGGGGTGCGAGCTTTCGACGGTTGACAGCGCGTTTCTGCTGGCGGGGATACTCGTGGCGGGAGCGTTTTTTGACGCGGATGCGCCCGCCGAGCGTGAAATTCGCGAAACCGCCGACGCCCTCTATCGGCGCGCCGATTGGCAGTGGGCGCTGTATGGCGTTCCAAGCGACGCAAACGGCTGGCCGACCGAGACCGTCGAAGATGTGACGATCATCCATGGCGGCACGCCGGAGACCGGCTTCATCAGCTATCGATACCAGGGATACGATGAATCGCTGCTGATGCACGTGCTGGGACTCGGCTCGACAACCTTCCCCTTGCCGCCGGAGTGCTACCGCGCGTGGCAGAAGACGTTCGACTGGCGACAGCAATACGGCATCGAATATCTGCATGCAGGGCCGCTCTTCATTCACCAGCTCAGCCACTGCTGGCTCGATGTACGTGGAATTGCAGATGGGTTCATGCGAGCCAGGGGACTCGACTATTTCGAGAATAGCCGCCGTGCCGTGCGCGTGCAGCGGAGCTACGCGGAGGAGAATCCGCAAAAATATCGAGGATATGGGCCGCTTTGCTGGGGCGTGAGCGCCAGCGATGGCCCCGGACCCGCGACGAAGACCATCGAAAACATGGATCGGGTTTTCTGGATGTACGAAGCCCGGGGTATACCTGACGGACCTGATGATGGCACGCTGGCGCCCGGCGCCGTCGCGGCATCGTTGCCGTTTGCGCAGGAACTCGTCACGGACACGCTTCGAGAGTTTGTTCACACCTATCCCAATATGCGCAGCGAATACGGCCTGCGTGCCAGCCTGAATCCGACATTCGACGACTGGGTCAGCCCGTTGAATTATGGATTGGATCAGGGTCCGATCGTCATGATGATCGAGAACCACCGGACCGATCTG
>JAQNCM010000473.1 GCA_029237615.1 Mucilaginibacter sp. | reverse complement strand
GCAAAACAAGGGGCGAAAAAAAGGGCCACGCTCTGCGGGGCCGCCGGGCATTTTTAAAGTTCGAGGACATACCGTCCTGACAGTCGGCAGCTTCGGCTTCTGCCTTTTTCATATCCTCGAATACTTTATTTTGACCGTCTTCGTCAGTAAATCAAATGGTCAACGTGATATTCTTTCATTTATGGCTTTGTTGCTTAAAGCTAGGACCACATTTAAAAAGCGAGATGTTATTCTAATAATTGATGAAATCTTTGATTATTTGGACGAAGGGAATTTAATCACTTTTCAATACTTCATTACAAAAATGATTGAAGACATGAAATCACAGGGGAGGAATTTCTTTCTAATTTTGTTAACCCATCTAGATCCTCTTGTGTTCAACCATTTTTGCTTTAATAGGCATAAAATAAAAGTAGTTTATTTAAAAGATCTTGGAGTTAAATCAAACCCCAATTTACTCAGATTAATTCGAAAGCGGGAGGATTTATCTATTCAAGCATCGGCCGACAAACATCATTTTCATTTTCACCCAGGAAGTCTTGACATATCTACTGAATTTGATGGGTTAGGCCTACTAAGACATTGGGGAGAGTCTGAACGATTTCACCAATTTATAAGTGAACAAATTGATAATTACCTCTAGCTATGTGTATTGGTTTAAGAGTTAAAGTTGAAATGGTATTGTACCATAAGATTACCGATCAAGTAATGCAAACTCATTTTGTTAATACACATGGAACTAAGAAAAAATTAGATTATTGTGAGCAAATCAGACTTGAGGTGCCTGAATATTTCTATTTGCTTGGAATAATTTACAATGACAATTTACATTTACATAATAATATTGACATCACTAATCCATTAGCAATTAAACTTTCTAACTTAACCATTAGACAAATGATCGTTGATTTATTTAACTAACCTTTTTATCTAAAGGACAATTTAACATCATTATTCCATTAAACGGAACCAATCTTTCACAGTTATTTCAAGTCGAATAACTTCGTCTGCTGCAAGTGGGCAACAATGTGCAATAGGACCTCTTAACAAATTAAGACTTGTCATGATTTTCTGAAAGGCCCTAGGATTTCTAAATAAATCTGTGAAAGCCTCCCAATGAGAATTTACTATTTGACTTAGTTCGCCAAAAGTTGTATAGTCGATTTTAAGTTCTGACCTTTGTGTATAGCCGGATTCTTCCTCTCTTTTTATATTATTATCTACATTTTTTTGAATTTCCGGTGTTACTTTTTCATCCCACCATTTTTCTCCATATTTTTCAAACATAAGCTGAACTACTAAACTTCTAATTGAACGTTCTAGGCAATAAAATACTTCATAATGTTCTCCCATTTCCTTGGCTTCTTGTCGAAACTGTAAACTAAATTGCAGATAATAATCTTTCCTCTTGGCTTCGATGGGTACTCTCCGTTCCAAATCGATTTTTAGCTCTTCCTCTACCTTATCTAAGCTATTTTCTGCTAAGGAGTTAGCTAGCGTAAATAATTTTATTTTTGATTCAATGTCAATATTATCCATTTAACAAGTTTTCTTTTAAAGATTTGAAAATTGCATTATAGATAGCTGGATCGTCGGTTTTTGGCAAAACCAAATTTATTGTGTAATTTAATCCTAAGCTAAGGGTGTTATTATTTGCTTTGTCCTTTTGCATTAAGTTTTCAGAATCAGCTTTAGTTTCCGCTGGCTTTTCTTTATGTTTTGGCGGAGCAGTCTCGAAGTCAGCCAAACCTTTTGCATTAAAAAAAGTTGAAACAATCATTTCCACTTTTGAAGAATCATGAGCGTCTCCAGTAGCCTCCATAACTAATCCTTTAAAAGCCTTTCGATCCAATGCGTGACAATACTCATTTCGAGAGTACAATTCTTTGTATCCATTTTTTAAAGCTGTCGCCATACTTATCGCAGAAGTCGTGGGATTTCTAAATTGTTTATATAATTGGGTAGGAACCCCATCACCCGATAATAGTCCAGTCTTCTTTGCCCAAGAAATAAAAGACATATAATTACCACCATTAAAACCTAATTTAGTTTTCAAAAAATCTTGACTGAAAGATTCAGGCGTTTGTGCGTCTTTAATTTTCTCTAAGATTTTAACAATTGAACCAGGAGCGGTCATGTACGGAATTTCTGTTGCCATTTTATGATAAGTAAGATTTGAAAGATAAATTTATATAAATAGTTAACTATTAACAAATTAATAGATTCTAGATTCCTGCGAAAGGATTGTCTGTGGACAACCTCGTTCAATCCTCCGGCTTCTCCCTTGCATCAGCCATCCTTACTATCCTCGGCTCAAACTTAGCCAACACTTCAACCAGGTCGTTTTGCGCAGCCATTACGGTGTGGATGTCTTTGTAAGCCATTGGCGCTTCGTCCACATCGCTACCCATAAGGGTAATCCGCTTATCAACTAAGTTAGCAGCAATGTCGGCCTTGTCCAACGTTTTAAAAGCAGCGCTACGGCTCATGACCCTGCCAGCACCGTGACTGGCCATTGACTTGCAAACCTGCGACCTGTTCAAAAAAGTTCGTTTTCATAATTGTTAATGTTTAAAATGATGAGTAAAGCCTGTGAGGGCAAGCAATAGCAAGCCCCCTAACAGGCATAGGTTACCGATAAGTAAAATCAGCCTTTCTATGAGCATGACCATAACCCCACAACTGTATGAGGAAAATTGTTGTAAACCCGCTATTCCCCTGCGGTTGAACCTGCATTTGCCAATAATATAGCGGATTAATAGCCCGATGACTATTAAAAGAATACCGCAGAAAATAGCGTGGTCGTGCGTTCTCATGGTCAGGCAAATAAAAGTTCAACGGCGGGTTTAAATTTCGGGTCAGTATTTCTTCCGTTAGCCACGTATTGCGTTAAAGCGTGGGCGGTAAAAATGGCGATGTAGCCCCCGAATAACTGGTCGGCAAATACGGCTGAACTTTTGTTGAGTTCTTTAGCATATTTAGCCATGACC
>JAQNCM010000119.1 GCA_029237615.1 Mucilaginibacter sp. | reverse complement strand
CAGTTACAATGTGAACACCCTGTCCGGCTAAGGCATTTAAGTAGGCAGGCAATGTGGCCACCAATGTTTTACCTTCACCTGTTGCCATTTCGGCAATTTTACCCTGGTGCAATACAATACCACCAATTAACTGTACATCATAGTGAACCATATCCCAGGTTACTTCGTTGCCGGCAGCAAGCCAGGTGTTGTGGTGAATAGCTTTATCACCTTTTATAATTACGTTTGACTTACGTGCAGCAAGGTCGCGGTCAAATTGGGTTGCAGTAACCTCAATCGTTTTATTTTCTTTAAACCTGCGGGCAGTTTCTTTTACCACCGCAAAACCTTCCGGAAGAATGCTCATCAAGATAACTTCCAGTTCCTTGTTGCGGTCTTTTTCAAGCTTATCAAGCTGCGTGTACAGCTCCACCTTTTCACTTACGTCAAGGTCAGGGTTGTTTTCCGTTCTTTCCTTAATTGCAGCTATTTCGCTGTCTATTTCGGCCAGCCCCTCGCTGATAGTTTCCTTAAAACCTAATGTTTTAGCTCTGAGCTCATCATTGCTTATTCCATCCAGCTTTGCAAATTCAGCTTTTACCTTTTCAACCAAAGGCAATAAACCCTTAACGTCCCGTTCTGATTTGCTTCCGAAAAGCTTACTTATAAAATTTAACATGTTATTTTTCTATGATACGACAAACTCAACAATTGCGCCACAGCAATATTGAGCCATTATGACAGGCAAAGTTACAGTTTAATCACAGATTTTTACTGATAATTATGATTTCACAGATTAAGGAATGGTAATTTTATCAGCATTTCAACCATTACAGGAATGCTGTGAAAGATTCAGATGACTTACAATCTAATTAATCATCCAAATTTGTGACCTGTCGTTTCTCATAGACACGTTATGAAACAAATCCGAAATGGAACATCCGAAATTTATTTCGGCATTCTCCGCATCATATTAGCCATAGCCGCTGGATTGCTCATCTGCTTCATCACTTTGCGCATATCCTCAAATTGCTTTATCAGGCGGTTCACCTCGACAAGATTGGTGCCCGAGCCTTTTGCTATGCGGTTACGTCGGCTTTGGTTTATGCTGTCGGGGTTGCTTTTTTCGTAAGGAGTCATTGATTGTATAATGGCTTCGATGGCTTTAAAAGCGTTATCATCTACTTCCACATCCTTCATCATTTTGCCAACTCCGGGTATCATGCCCATCAGATCCTTCATGTTACCCATTTTTTTGATCTGCTGTATCTGGCTGTAGAAATCGGTGAAGTCAAATTTATTTTTGCGGATCTTCTTTTGCAGCTCGGCAGCTTCTTTTTCGTCGAACTGCTGCTGAGCCCGTTCCACTAACGAGATCACATCCCCCATGCCCAGTATCCGCGAGGCCATACGGTCGGGGTGGAAAACATCCAGCGCTTCCATCTTTTCGCCGGTACCGATAAATTTGATCGGCTTATTTACAACCGATTTAATAGACAGCGCCGCACCGCCGCGGGTATCGCCATCCAGTTTGGTCAATATCACCCCTGTAAAGTCAAGGCGGTCATTGAAAACTTTGGCAGTATTCACAGCGTCCTGCCCGGTCATGGCATCTACTACAAATAAAATCTCATGTGGCTTAACAGCGTCTTTTACCTGTTCAATCTCGCGCATCATGGCTTCGTCTATGCTCAGGCGACCCGCGGTATCAATGATCACCACATTATTGCCGTTTTGCTTAGCCAGTGCAATCCCTTCCATTGCAATTGCAATCGGATCTTTCGACTCCAGGTTGGCATAAACCGGAACATCTATTTGCTTGCCTAGTACCTGCAATTGCTCAATCGCCGCAGGGCGGTAAATATCATCCGCTATTAATAGCGGCTTCTTGTTCTTTTGTGTTTTTAAATAGTTGGCCAGTTTGCCGGTAAATGTTGTTTTACCCGCACCATTTAACCCTGCTATCAGAATAATTGTAGGCGTAGCCGGGAAATTAAGCTCGGCCGTACTGCCGCCCATTAACTCGGTAAGCTCATCATTCATGATCTTGGTGAGCAACTGACCCGGGGAAATGGCGGTCAACACATTCTGACCAATGGCTTTTTGCCTTACCTCGTCGGTAAAGGATTTGGCGGTTTTATAGTTAACATCGGCATCCAGAAGGGCTTTGCGGATCTCCTTCATGGTCTCGGCCACGTTTATCTCAGTTATTGTTCCCTGTCCTTTAAGTACTTTAAAGGCCCTGTCCAGTTTATCCGAAAGATTTTCAAACATTATACTTATCCTAATATTGAGGATGCAAAGTTATGATTTTGAAACAATTTGGCTGAATGAGATTTTACAAACCTTAATTAAAGTTTGTAATTGTAAGATAGGAAATTTAAATCATTTCCCGCCGTTGCAAATAGTGCTGCTAATACCACCGACCGCGTGATGACCTTGCACCCCCGTTAAACAGGTTTAGCAATAGCAGGATAACGGCAATAACAACGATAATATGTATGGCATCACCGCCAATATGGAAGGCAAAACCACCAAGCAGCCAGCTGATAATCAGGATAACTACTATAATATAAATTATATTTCTCATAAAGGTACAACTGCACCAGCTTGCAATTGTTTTACCTGTTGAAAACAAATGACTTAGCTATAAAAATGCAATTAGTGGTTAAATATTTAATGCGCCTGGCAGCATTAGCAAAAAGGGCATGGATTTGGTATAATCTAAATCCTGATATTCTAATCCTAACCTGCTTAAATTGTTGTAATAAGTTTGATGTTGAAGGTAATAGTTTTTTTCTGATTGAATAAACCATGCCTTGACACCCAGCTTTTGGGATAGAAACCATTTCTCCAATAGCCGTCCGGTGCGTCCGTTACCATCGTTAAAAGGGTGTATTTTTACAAATACGAGGTGTATTAAGGCGGCAAAGAAAAACACTTGCTGTAAGTCCATTTCAGATCCACTTAACATATCAATATCCGCATACAATTTTTTCATTTCTCCTTCAACCTCAAATGGCGAAGCCGCAACATAGGCAATTTTGCCATCAGGGGTTGATACGTACATATTGTGCGTTCTTAGTTTACCCTGGTAGTCTTTGGCAACTATATGCTTGCTGAGTAACTGATGCACTTTTAAAATGTTCTTTTTATTGAGTGGATTGTTTTTGGCAAAAGTATAAGCATTATACAGGTCATCTATTTTGCGGGTATAATCGGGCAAAAACTCGACACCAAATCGTTTATGCTTGATGTAAGAATCCAGCTCAATATCTTCCCCTTCAATCTTACTCGAAAAAACAGAAGCAACTGAAGTATAAAAGCTAAAATTGTCTGTGGATATCTCTGCATCCTTTAAATCATCAAATAAAGGCTTTAAATTTTCATTAACCCGCCGGCGATATTCATCCAGCAAATCAATGGGTATCACTTTTAACCTTTCTTTCATAAGATCATTTAAAAAAATCAACAAGCGGGAGGCATACCGCAACTAATGATATAAAGATACTACTTAAATTTTACGGGAACTTATAGATCACGCCCAGCGCCAATCCTTCGGTTCCCTGTACTCCGGCAGCAGTGTGCTTGTCATACAGGAAAGTTCCGTTCATGGTTACCGCTATCAGCCGGCTTACCTTTGCGGTGAGTGTAGCGTCAACCCTGTGACTTGTATAAGCGAGCGGTTGTATATAAGGAATAAACAAGGCGTAACGTGCGTTGATGTGTATATTTTTTGACAGATCTTTATCAATTGTGGCAACCACCTGCACCGCTAACTCATTATAAAAGGTATGACCAATGGGCACTCCATAATTTGCCGGCTGATTGCGATGAATGGTGGTGTCTAAAACAAAAGTCTGCCTGGCAGTACCGGTACCAAAACGCAGGTCGAAATATTTAGTTGGTTTATATTCAAAACCGACGGATTCTGTAAGATAGCCCGGCGACATAAAGTTAGAGATCAGGTACGGGTTTGCTGCATTGGTTCCGTCGGGATTGGTGTAATTATAACCCATTGCAAATTGCGATTCAAATGTTAGCGCCCCGAAAAAGAACCATTTTTTGGAGAGCTGCGAGGCTACTTTATTATCAAAAAATATCCGGTCGTTAGTTTTGCGCGACCCCTGGCCTTTATTTTTTGACGCACCATAAATAAGGTTCAGTTCGGTGGTATAGTCAAACGGAGCCTTATTATATTCGGCCTTAAAATCAAAATTCGACCCTAAAGCAACGGCACTTACGCCACCTGCACTATAATTATTGGTGAAAGCCGCCTGGTTAAAATTAAGCCCGAAAAGTATGGCTTTATGCCAGTAACTCACTTTGTAACCAAGCATATCAACTGGCAGTAGCTCTTCCTGTATCTGTACAGGCCTGAAAATGATCGGCAATGCATTTTTACCAGGTTCAATGCGGTATTTATTAAGCAGGTTGGTATCAACTTTTATGGAGTCGGTTTTTTGAGCTACTGCCGGTATGGCAAAGCCGAAAATCAACAAAAAGAAAAACCCAAGTCTGGTTTTTAGCATAAAGAGGTAATATGTATTAAGGCACAAGCAATTAAAAGTACTTATAAACAGTTTTGGCGCAAATTTATTATATCTGATGAATAAAGCTGTATAAGGTTTAAAAAAATAATGCTGGAGAAAAAGTTTAATCTTAACCTTCTTTATGGCCTGCCATAGAAAGTATGGTCGGCGAAGCAACGACCGGGTGAGTCCGCTCTGCGGCGATACTCATCTAAATTTCCTATTTTTGCGCAATCCGGGATAAAAACCCGGCAACAAAATGATCAAAGAAATTGAAATTGTATGTCCGCCCGGGCAGCAGGAGGATGAAGGCGCATTAAAAAATATCGCCGCTTCTTCGTTAAATATCGCCGCAAAAAAGATTGTTGCTTTAAAAATTCTCAAACGTTCTATTGATGCCCGTGGCCGCAAGGTGGTGTACCGTATGCAGCTGAAAGTATTTATTGACGAAATCTATCATCCCGAAACTTTTACCGTTAATTATCCCGATGTTAAGTCGGCCAAACCTGTTATTATAATAGGGGCAGGCCCGGCCGGGTTATTTGCTGCTTTGCGGTGTATTGAACTTGGTTTAAAGCCCATTATTTTAGAACGTGGTAAAGATGTAAAACAACGGCGCCGCGACCTGGCTAAAATCAACAAGGAAGGCCTGGTGAATCCGGAATCTAATTATTGTTTTGGAGAAGGCGGAGCTGGAACTTATTCGGATGGCAAGCTGTACACCCGCTCCACAAAGCGGGGCGATGTTAACGAAGTGCTGAAGACTTTTGTGGCCCATGGCGCTACGGAAGATATTTTAATTGATGCCCGTCCGCATATTGGTACCAATAAATTACCTCAGATCATCACCTCCATTAAAGAAAGTATTTTAAATGCAGGTGGCGATGTGCGTTTTGACGCCAAAGTAACCGCCCTGATTGTAGAATTTGGTAAGTTAAAAGGAGTTCAGCTTTGTTCGGGCGAAAAAATAAATTCTAATGCGGTGATATTAGCTACAGGGCATTCGGCGAGGGATGTTTTTGAAATGCTGCACCATCAAAATATTCTGGTAGAGGCCAAACCATTTGCTTTAGGCGTTCGGATAGAGCATCCCCAGGAAATAATAGACCAGGCCCAATATCATTGCGAACACCGCGGACCTGATCTGCCGCCATCCTATTACAGTTTGGTGGAGCAGGTGGATAACCGGGGTGTTTTTTCTTTTTGCATGTGCCCGGGAGGTATCATCGCCCCTTGCGCTACTGATGCTAATGAGATAGTGGTAAATGGCTGGAGCCCCTCCAAACGAAATAACCCTTTTGCCAATTCGGGCACGGTGGTACAGGTAAATTTGGAAGATGTTAAGGGGAATGATAGTGACCCGCTGAAGATGCTCCGTTTTCAGCAGGAAATTGAAAAACTGGCTTTTAATGCAGGTGGCGGCAACCTGGTAGCACCGGCACAGCGGATGATAGATTTTGTAGAGAACCGCCTCTCTGCCAGTTTACCGGCAAACTCTTACCTTCCCGGAACTAAAAGCACCGCGTTAAAAGAAATTTTACCCGGCTGGATCAACGAAAGACTGAGAAAAGCATTGCCTGCCTTCGGGAAAAAAATGAAAGGTTATTATACCAATGAGGCTATTTTGGTAGGGGTGGAATCCCGCACATCTTCGCCAGTCAAGGTTCCGAGGGACAAAGAAACATTGCAGCATCCGCAGGTGCGAGGGTTATTTCCCTGCGGGGAAGGAGCAGGTTATGCAGGTGGCATCATTTCTGCTGCTATTGATGGTATCAATTGCGCTTCGGCGGCTTCAAAATTATTAATATGACCGTATCAGAACAACTTAAACAGGAATTAGAAACAGTACTATCGGGCGATCCCTGGTATGGCAATAACGTTTACGCCATTATTGAGCCGGTAAGCTTTGAAGCAGCATTTGAGCGGCCGCCAGGCTCGGTCCATACCATTGCCGGGATTGTGCTGCACATGTTGTCGTGGACGGAAGAAGTAATGGACAGGATGAATGGCTTAAATGCACAGCTTCCCTCCAGTGGGGACTGGCCCGATCCGGGTAAGGCAGACGAACAAAAATGGCAGAATTATGTCAATGACTTGAAACTGGTTAATGTAAATTTGCTCGGCGTCATTCAAAATTTCCCCGAGGAACAATGGAATGAACCGATTAAAGACGAAAGAAACCGTGAATTGGGAACCGGCGTAAGTTTTGAAGAACTGGTAAGGGGATTGATACAACATCATATTTATCATTCGGCACAAATTGCGCTGTTAAACAGGATCATCAATGGCTGATAAAAAAACATTAGTATTAGGCGCAACGCCAAATTCGAGCCGTTATGCATACCTTGCTGCTAACAGGCTGGTACGTAATGGGCACTCCATCGTAAATGTAGGAATAAAAGAAGGCGAAGTAGCAGGGGTTCCGATTGAAAAGCCCGAAACCATCCATACCGATATCGATACGATAACGCTTTATGTAGGTCCGCAGCACCAGGAGTCTTTGTACGATTATATTCTGCAAACCCATCCTAAGCGCATTATTTTTAATCCCGGAACAGAAAATTCTGAGCTCAAGCGTATGGCGGAGGATAAAGGTATTGAAACGGAATATGCCTGTACGCTGGTGTTGTTATCAATAGGGCAATATTAACAAACCCCACCTACCATCCTCCCGGTAGGGAGGACTTGCCTATCAGCGGTGCAGCAAAAGTCTCCCCTGCGGGAGAGATTTAGAGGGTGTCGAGGCTTAACCTTTCACATATTTCTTTTATCGAAACACTTATCGGTTTAAATTCAATCCCGATTGCTTTCTTGATTTTAGTGTTATCATAATTACGCGTTATGGAAGCTGCCTGTGCGGATATTTTATCAATTGCAGGGTTTTTACCGGTAATAGCGGCTGCAAAAGCCGCGCCACGCCAGGCCAGCCCCATCATCCAGGGTTTAGCATATATCGAAGGTGGCTTTATACCAAATCCATGTGCTATCTCGGCAGTTAACTGCTTATAATTCCTGTTTTCGGCGCTGATAATAAAACGCTCCGCATGGAGTTCGCTGTTCATTAATACGATCATACATTTGGCAACATCTTCCACATCAACGAATCCCGAGCTGCCCGCGGTATAAAATTTAAGGCCTTTGCGTACAGTTGCAAATAATTGCCCGCTGCCATCAGTGCCTGCATTGGCACCTATGATAATGGAGGGGTTAACAATTACTGCATCCAAGCCCTCGGCAATACCGCGCCATACCTCCATCTCACTTTCTAATTTTGATATGGCATATCCATCGGTTTCGGTTGCCTGGTCAAGGTGATGGTTTTCCGTAATCAGGTCGCCCGGTTTAGATAGGCCGACGGCTGCTACTGAGCTAACATGTACCAGCCTGGTATTATTTTGCAGGCAGGCATTAACCAGGTTGGCGGTACCGGTAACATTGGCATTGATCATCGGCTTTTTATCCGCCTGCTTTAATGATACCCAGGCAGCGCAATGATAAACCCGCGTAATTCCTGCCAATGCATCCTGCAATGCAAAAATATCCATCAGATCCGCATCAACCCATTCTATATTTTTCTGAAACGGTACCAGTATTTCCGGAATTACCGAAGTGTTTCGTTTAGTGCAACGGATATGGTTGCCCTGCTTTGCCAACTGTATGGCAAGTTCAGATCCCAAAAACCCAGTAGCCCCGGTTACTAATATCATTTAATTGATGTGCAAATGTGTGTATGTGCAAATGTGCATATTTTACGCGAACCG
>JAQNCM010000622.1 GCA_029237615.1 Mucilaginibacter sp. | reverse complement strand
CAATCCGTCGTTGGAGTGTTCTAAGTGATATTGTAATGCCTAAGTCCCGTACGAAGTTTAAGATGGTCTCGTGATTCACTCCTGAGCTTTGTAAATCAAGGATTTGAGCTTTGTATTGCTCGAGGTCGACAGGTACTCGTGGCATTATCGTACGTGGGAAAGTAATGCAAACTGGCGGTGTAAATCGCAAGGTGGAAAATGAAAAACAAGTGGTGCGGGGTAACCAAAAACCGAAATGGCGGAATGGCCAGACATGCACTAATGTAGCACCGTACTGCATCCTTGTTAGGTTACTGCATGGCACGAACAGATAAGTCGCCATGGAGGGTTTTATTAAGATTAATTTTTAGACACCTCCGTTAGTGTACAGCACTCTTTTTGCCTCCCTTGCCACCTAAAGGTTCCCCGCAGTCCAACCAAAACCTAGGTAATTCTACAGCGGACTCGGCAAGTCGTCAGGAATTCCGCAGCAGAATGGGTGCTACCTTTGTAGCTACACAGGGTCTAAGAAATACCTAGGTAATTCTACAGCGGAATGACTGCCACCCTTGTCGATTTGCCCAGGTCTAAGAAAAGCCTAGGATATTCTGCAGCGGATCTATAGACGCAGCGGGAAAAATCACATGTGGTTCGTACCTTCATCGGTCCTTCTGTAGCCTCTGTAGCTTTACAGCGGCTCAAGCAAAACCTAGGTAATTTTGCAGCGGATCTACGGGTGCAGTAGGAGAATGGCATAGGTCAATGCCCAATTGCACTGATCGCCACCTATACGACTTTCGCAGTCACAAAGGTAATTCAATGTTTGCCAATAAGAAATAGAAGCAGTTAAAGACTACAACGTAGTTTGCTTCTTATAAGATTCTTACTTGTATGGATTTTTTATTTCTGAGCACGATACTCAGCGTATAAAATAGCCATTGTGACAGAAAGTGTTTCAGTGGATAACCCCCCTAGAGTGGCCTTCAGATGCTGAGGTTATCCGTGGCTAACCCCGCCTCGCCTCGGCTGCGAGCGAGACCGAGAGGACCCAAACGTCCGGTCCCTTGCCGACGCATCTATACAGAAAATGCACACATGGTTCCGGACTGACTAACTGCGCCTGATTCACGTCTGGCTTGCCCGTGTGATGGGCCCGCACGGAGCCTGGTCATGACTGTGTAACGCCTGGTGTTAATCTTGGGCAACTCGCCGGTTTGCTGATGCGGCTGTCTGACCGGGTTGGATCGGTTTGACTTCTGAATCGCCTAGTCATAAGGGTTCCTTTAACCCGCATCTTCGAGTGGAGGACTTAGCAAGATGTGATGCTGAGATTGTAGAGCTCAAATTCCAAGAGTGTTGTGGGGATAGAAGAAGCTAATGCAGAGGTTTGAGCGTGTCAAAGACGGACGTAAAGTGCTGGTTTCCGAGGAGGGCATGAGATATGGTCGCGAGACTGGAGATTGAAAGACGATAGAGAACTCGGGAGCCAATTTAGGCACCCTCTGGGCTTTATTTAGCAGATCCTGAGAATGAGTGTGTGATGCGTGCATAGACGAGGGCACTATTTCTGGACCCAGGTGGCAGAAATATGACACCCTGCCCAAGACCCTCGCGAAGAGTTGACATTTTGTTCCGTACGCCTCCACTGGCCTGCAGAGCACTGCTTGCTTGTCTAAACCATTTCTGACGTTCTCCTGATCAATCCTGAGTAGTGCCTGAAGGAACCTGAGCAAAAGCGGCGAGGGAGGTTGTGGGCCGCTGGGGACTGGCCAGGGCAACTTTCGGGAAATGCAACAATTGCAGTAATCATGTCCTCATGGACATTGTTAAGTCCTCCCTCCCATACACGGCGAAACATTCAGCGCCATGTCGCCAGGCCCCAACCTTCTTGTGAGAGAATGAAGTTTGCAGGATTGATAGGGGATGTATAACCCGATCGCCCTGAGGAGAGTCAAAGAACAAGGAAGGACAGCACAGTTGACAGTTCAGGTTTAGATGCTGGAGATGACGCCACCATATCCCCAGGAGGAACCCATATGGCCGACAGTGTATGCGAGGATCCAATCTTTGCTCGAGGATATGTACTCGGACTGACGCACAGTGCCCGTCACCGCTTAGCGGTCAGTTATGGATACCTTCCCTGAGTGCGGCCAAGCAACTGATGACTTCTTGGTTCTCTTATATTTTGATTTTCCTTCGTAAATGGTAACCCGCACCCACCAACATATGGGCGTCATAAGGGTAACTCGCTGATATAGGCGGAGTCGCTTTTGGAAGGTTGTCATCGAACCAGCGGCGTAATCGCATGAGACTTAGGGAGGTTATGACTGTCAATACAGCCGTACTGTCACCGTAGGTAAGTGATCAAGAGCAGACTAGCATCCTACATCCAGAGGATATTAGGATCCTTACACAAAAGCTGGCTCTAGCTGTGCAAGCGCCTGTAGCGGGCCGGTTGACAACGTCCCAATTGTGTGTGGATGTGAGACTTTCCGGCGCGATCACATCGGTTTGAGAAATGCAACACGATCAACGAATCATTCCAAGACCCGGAGTTATGCATCGGTAATACATCTGAAAAGGGCAGGAGACTAAAGATGTGAAAGGGACATTCTTGAGGTGATGCGCGACAATCGCTTTTTGGAGTTAGGGCTGGAGGTGCACTGTACACAAGTTGGCATGTCCCTGCTTGCGTCCTCCTACCTTTCACCAATCCAGTAAAGCCCGTTCCGCACCGGT
>JAQNCM010000056.1 GCA_029237615.1 Mucilaginibacter sp. | reverse complement strand
CTTCTTTAGCAAAACTTAATATCGTATATGAATTTACTGCAGTTAAGGAAAGGTTAACAATTTCAAAATTTTTATCAGGATAGGTATGCGTTAAACGGTATTGAAGCCATCTGTGAAAGGAACCATTATGAAAATAAGGATAACCGATGGTGGTTGATTCTCCAAGTACAAATATGCGTATTGTGCCGGTGTCTTTTTTCTTTTTAAATATTTCCCTGTTACCTCTTGTTGCTGCCTGCTGGTCGGTAAAAAATTTCCGGGATGCATCCGGATTAAACACAACATATTGTTTGTTATCCGGATACTCAATAAACAGGTTTAAATTATTCCCATAATTGAATACTCTCAGAATTAATTCAATTAAAAATAGAATAAGCAAAGGGACCAGTACTATACTGATCCCTTTAAATAAAATTATTCTTTTTTTTGACGGCCTTTTTGATAAGGATGTTGTCGTTTTTTTTGACATGAATTAATCTTTCACTTGTTCAAATATAAACACATCCTTATTAAAAATTAATACCCCGGGTTTTGCTTCCATTGAGGATTAAGCGTCATTTCGTTGAAAGGAATTGGCGCCAGGTATTTGTCGGAAATATTTGTTCCTGATGGAATTGGATTTTCTTTAGGATCCCTTGCCGCAATAATAGCCGGAAGCAATTGCAGGCGAACAATATCAAACCAGCGCATGCCAAATTCACCGGCAAACTCATAAGCTCTTTCGTACACAACAGCATCACGAAAAGCTACCTGAGAAAGTCCCGGAGTAAGCGGCGCCTCGCCGGCCCGTGCCCGTACCATATTGATAGCAGCATAACTTGCTCCGGTGGGTCCACCGCCTGCCATATCCGAGGCCTCGGCATAATCCAGCAAAACCTGCGCATATCGAACGATGTTTGTTGATTTATTGGTACTGGGCTGAATGGATAATATTTGCGTAGCATTTTCATTAACGCCGTCTCCGTTGAGCCCGGCCCGGAATTTTTTGTAATAAGGGTGTTGGGCGTGAGTTACCGGCGAATTCCAGGGCGTTAACGCAAAGGTTTTATCAGGCTGTATTAACTTAAGCGTGGTATAAAATGTAAGATCTGTTCTTGGACATACCGGCGCATTTTTAAAGAAATTTATTTCGGGATAAACATCATCCCAGCCACTTGATCCATCAAGAGCAACCTCGTCCAGCGGAACATTGGTAGAACCAAAACTGCGGTTAGGCAAGTTGCCAACAACGCTATATTCAAGTTCAAAAATAGATTCAGGTGTGTTATTAGTGGTAAAAACCTTTTCGTAAGGCGTGCTTAAATTATATACACCCGCCTGCATAACCGAATTGGCTTCTGTAGCAGCCAGGGCATAATTGCTTACCTGGTTCAGTGGCCAGCCTGCCATTGTTAAATATACATCAGCTAAAACTGCGCTGGCTGAGTAGGCAGTTGGTCTACCAGAAGAAGGCGTATTGCTTAAAAGGGTCTTTGCTGTTTTCAGATCGCTTATTATGGAAGCATAAACCGAGGCTACATCGGCTCTTGGTGGCCTTGCATCTAAACTTATAGGAGCTAATACCAGCGGCAAAGCGCCAAATGTTCTAACCATATAATAATAACATAAACCTCTTATAAAATAGCACTGACCGGCCGCCTGATTTTTTAAGGCGTCTGTCGAACTAACTTTGGCGTAGTTTGCAAGAACGTTATTCGCCTGGTAAATTGCCGCCCATGGGCCCTGCCACTCGGATAACATACTTTGATTTGCACTATTGCCGGATAACCTGTCAAAATCGCGCATATCGGCTTTATTTAAACCCGGATCCGTTGTCAGGTCATCAGCACCAAAATAAGAAGTTTCCTTACTGGTAAAACCCCATGCACCGTCCCTTGCAAGTTGTATATACATGGCATTGACAGAAGCATCCAGGTCACTCTGCGTTTTAAAATAGGTGCCCGGCGTTAGGGTAGCTTTCGGATTCTCAGAAAGTTTCGTACACCCTGAAATCACTATTAAAGCAAATAATGCAAATAGCGGTAAATAATTAATTTTCATCTTTAATATTTTTAATAGTTCTCTATATCAATTTATTATAAACCCAGTCTTATGCCTATGGTAAAGGTTTTTGGATTTGGAATTACGCCAAACTCTTGTCCTTGTGTAATGGCATTGCCCGCATTGTCAATTTCAGGGTCATATCCTTTATAGGAGGTAATAGTAAAAAGGTTTTGGCCGCTTACATATACGTCAAGGCTCCTTGCGCTTACCCTTTTTAACATTTCCGCTGGCACACGGTAAGTAAGCGAAAGGTTTTTTAATTTGGCATAGCTTGAGTTATATACATAACGGCTGCTGTTGTTGTAATTAACGCTTGAGCTGCTCCAGGCAGGGTTGTTTGTTTGATGAGTTGGAGTCCACAGATTTTCAGGCACAGCTTGTGTGGTCGTAGCATTTTTCTGGTCTCCTAATCCGCCCCAGGTGTAGGCAAGTGTTTGTGAAAACACCTGGCTGCCCTGTTGCCCCTGAAACATAAAGCTTAAGGTAAAGTTTCTGTAAGAAATGTCATTAATAAAGCCAAAGGTAAATTTCGGGGTAGCATTACCCAGCAGCTGGTAATCACCAGAATTATAGGTATGGTCGCCATTTACATCAAGATATTTGGCGTCACCTGGTTTCATGCCATATAATGCAGCCTGAGCAGCTTCGCTGGTTTGCCAGGTGCCTAAAAATTTATACCCGTAAAACTCACCCAATGGCTGGCCAACTTTTAGTATAGCATTAATTGTATTGTTACCACCTATTACCGGCTGATTATCTAATCCACCAAGGCTGGTAACCTTATTCCGGTTAATTGATAAGGTAATATTGGTATTCCATTTGAAATTGCTGGATACAACCGGCGTTCCACCAAGGGCAAATTCGATACCGTTGTTGGTAAGGTTGCCGATATTACGCTTATAGCTGCCGCCGCCATCATAATAAGTGGCCGGGTAAGAGTATAACAAATTACTGATATTGTTTTTGTAAGCATCGGCAGTAAAAGTTAAACGTCCCTTAAGGAAAGCCATATCAATACCTAAATCATAGGCTGTTTTAGTTTCCCACTTAAGTGCGGTTGATACACCATTTCCTAATGGTGTGGCTACGCTGGGAGTTCCGGCAGCACCTGGTGTACCACCATTGAAATAATAAGCAGGCTGAGCGCCGGGAGCCTGACCCGGAGCGGTGCCTATTTGAGCTATCGTAGAATAGGCTCCTACATTTTGATTACCCGTTTGGCCATAGGTTGCACGGATTTTTAAATCTGAAAATATTTTTGAATCTTTTAAGAAGTCTTCGTTAGATGCATTCCAGCTAACTCCTACTGAAGGGAATGTGCTATACTTTTGTATCAGGTGTGAAGATCCGTCTGTACGAACACTGGCGGTAACGAAATATTTCTCTTTGTAATTATACTGAACCCTCGCTAAGTAAGATACAAGGGCATCTGACGAATAGCTGGAGGCTGTTTGCTGCGACCCCCCAAGGCCCAGGTTGTAATAGCCAAGTGAATAAGTCGATAAACCTTTAGCAGTAGCTATAAAGTCCGTGCTTGTACCTGATTGAACTTCATATAGGCCGGTAGCGGTTACCGTATGGTCACCAAATTTGTGGTGATAGGTGAGGAAGTTACTGCTCAGGTAACCGTGAAATTTGTTTGTTTCGTTATTAATATAGCCTGCGCCGGAATCATATTGGCTTGTTCCG
This sequence comes from Mucilaginibacter sp., assembly GCA_029237615.1. Classification (GTDB taxonomy): domain Bacteria; phylum Bacteroidota; class Bacteroidia; order Sphingobacteriales; family Sphingobacteriaceae; genus Mucilaginibacter. The sequence continues at coordinate 5,824 of JAQNCM010000056.1, read as the reverse complement.
GGGCCATAAAGCCTTTGCAGGTAATTTTGGCCTATTGAATAAACGTCGGTTGATGTGAAGGTCAGATCATTTATGATATGATAATTAAATGTGGCCGTACCGTTCAGATTTGTGGCGCTGCCGTCATCCGCCTGGCTTATAGCCTGCTCAACGGGATTAAACTGAATTGAGGCATATTTTGAGTGGTTTATATAACTCCCCGACGCGTCTTTTACCGGAGAAGTTGGGTCCCATTCCGTTGCCTGGTTAAACGGATCCCCTAAACCACCGCCATAACTGTTATTATGATTTTGGGGAAGTGAGGCTGACAAAATAATCCTCAGGTCCATCTTATTATTGATCTTAAAATCGGTATTCGATTTAAAAGTTGTTCTTTTATAATAAGTATTTAGTATGGTACCCGGCTGGTCAAGGTAACCTAAAGATACACGATAGGTTACTGCATCCGAGCCTCCCGAAATTGCAAGATCATAATACTGCACCCATGCTTTACGGAAAAGGGCTTTTTGCCAGTCGGTACCGCCGCCGTTATTTTTAAAATTATCAAGCTGTGCCTGTGTAAAAGCAGCAGTTTGTCCGGTGGAAGCAAACTGATTGTTTACGGACCTGGCAAAATCATAAGCACCCATCAGGCTGAGCATTTTTGGCATCTGGTCATTTTGAACCCAGCTATTGAAATCAATACGCATTTTACCTGCATGGCCGGATTTAGTGGTGATCAGTACAACACCATTTGAACCACGGGAACCGTAAATGGCGGTGGAGGCCGCATCTTTCAAAACTTCTATTGATTCAACGTCATTCGGGTCATCAGGAGCTGCGCCAATGTTACCGTCGGTAACATATAGTGGCTCATTATTGCCTGTAATAGAGTTGGCACCCCTGATTTGAACCCGTGGGCCCTGGCCAGGCTGGCCATTAGCGCTGGTAACTGCTACGCCCGAAATGGTACCCTGTAAAGCCTGCGATAGTTGGGTAATTGGCCGTTTAGCTATTTCCTTAGCGCTTACACTGCTGCTTGAACCGGTAGCCTCACTCCTTTTTTGTGTACCATAACCGATAGCTACTACTTCCTGTAAAGCTATTGAGCTTTCCTGTAAAGTAATGTTTAATGTGGTTTGCCCGTTTAATGTTACACTCTGTTCAGCATAGCCGAGGAAACTAAACACCAGCGTAGCATTGTCCGGAGCCTGTAATTGGAATTTACCATTTACATCTGTCTGGGTGCCATTACCGGTACCTTTTATTTTTACCGATACGCCGGCAATTGGCTGGCCTTGTGCATCTTTTACCTGTCCGGTAATTGTAACAGGGGGCGGACTTGTTACAGCACTTTTAGCATATGCTGCGTAACTGTTTACAGTTGCGGCAAGCATAAACAAGAAAAAGATAAATAGAATTTTTTTCATTTTCATTTAAGTTGGTTAAAAAATTGGTTTATAGATCAGGATAATCTGAAAGTAAATTAAGTGCCCATCGATTAAAAAAAGCATAATAAATGATTAATTTAAAAGCTTAATACACCCACATTATTTTTTTTATTGATTATAGCGCTTTGTTATAACTATAATATGATTAATAGAGACGTTGCAGTATAGAAACAGCGTAATTGCAATATTAATTTATTTATTGCTCGCTGATTAATACACTGATCAACTGTTAATTACAAAAAAAATATCAACATGAGGTCGTTCGGGCTTCCTAACGAAATCATAGCGGTAAATACTATGAAAGTAATTTCCCGGATTACAAAATTGATTAATATGAATTAAACATAATCCATTTGCGTAGCCTTAATTACCTAAATAATAAAAAAAGCATAATACCTATTTGTACCATGCCTTTTACACTGAAGAAACCTTGTTTAAGTTTTATTGTTTTGACATATCGATCACATCAGCTTTACGTGAGGCAGGTGTAACTACCAAATCCACAAGTTTGCCATCCACGATCCTTCCCTGAACCGTTGTATTGTAAGGTACGTTCAGTTTAAACTCTGTATTGCCCCACTCTTTCGGCCAGGCCGGCAGTAGCATGATTTTTTTATCGTCTATCTGCATCAGCATTTCCTGTAAGCCGTTTTCACCATTACCGCCATTGTCTTCATCGGGCGCATAATCATGTCCGGTAGCCCAGAATGCCGGAAATTTAAGTGCAGGTTCCTTACGGGCGAAATTGAAAGTCACATAAGTCTTGGCAACATCTGTCAAACCAAGCATAGCGGCCTGTATCGGGTCCTGCACCCAACAACCCTTGTCTTTAAAATTGCGCGCATCAAAAGTATTGATTGCTAACTGTAGGTCGGGCCTGCCTGGTCCATATAACCTAAACGGATAAACTGCGTACAATTCCGGATTTTCCAAATTGTGCCCCGTAACGGTTTGCGGACCAGTATACGGCAACAATACCTGTTTGCCGTCTTTATCACCAACCGGCAGATCGGGCAGTTCACTGTATAGCCGTTTCCAGTTTTCCCGCGATTTTTCGTCGGTTAAATCAGGTGGCAGGGCTATTAACCGGCCCACTATTGCATGTAAACCGGCAATATCAGGCGCAGGATCGTGGGCTTTCCAGAACATCTCAATGGAATTGTCGGGATCCAGCAATAATTTCCCCTGGGCATCCCGGCCAAAATGTTTATCAAAAAATCCAACACCTGCTGATGCTATTGGCAAAAGCATTTCCCTGGCAAATTTTTTGTCGCCGGTATATTCATAGTAATCCAGCATCATCATGCTTAACTCCAGTATTGGGGTAAAGTAGTGGCCCGTCCAGTTTTCCTTCACTTCCGGCCCCATATAAAGCAAGCCACCCCAAAACGGCGAAGTTTCCTGAAAATAGCAGCCATCGTGATGATAATAGTTCTCTACCTGCTCTTTATTACCCGGTAACATATTCACGTACATTTTAAAAAGAGGCAGCATTTCATCAAAATCACCTGCCGCCAGGCGCGGCCAGTACATGGCACGGGTATTTTGCATCCAGTACTGTCCACCCCATTCACGATAATCTGCATCTATAGCTGTTGGCGGTGCCGCATTGTTAGCCTTATATCGTGGATTGTCCACTACGAAAATGGAGCCGTTAAATTTAATAGGATATGCTCCCCTGCCAGCGCAGGCAGTAATATAGCGCTGCAAAATATATCCTTGTGTAGTTGTCTTGGCAACATCATCACCATTTACAAATATCCAGCTCCTGTGCCAGAATTTATTCCACCATTGCTGATGGGCCAGGCGTGTTTGCTCAAGCGGTAAGACCTCTATCCGGGTAATTTTGCCATCCAATTCCGCCCGCCATTGGTCCGGGGTCAGGTCCTTTGTGGTTAAAGGGTAAACCGAGACTAACTGATCATTAACAGCTTTAATTGTTTGCAGGGTAGTATCATCCTTGCTTGCCAGCCCTTTCCCCTGTATAATTCCTCCAAAAACAAAGCCCTGCAAGTGCGGGTCGGCGTAATCCGGATTTTGATGGTACCATATAATTTTATTAGCTTGTTTCTGTAAGATGGTATCACCCCTCCCTACCCGCCAGTTATCCAATGTAACTTTTACATAAACCGGCTTCATGCTTTTTGATTCAACCCTTATAACCGGGTGATTTGCATCCACCCAAACTCTTAGCTGAACAGCATCGGCACCCGTACCTTCCTTAACCAATATCTCGCTGTTGTGCAATTTTAGTATTTGCCGGAAGAAGGCTCCCTGATGTGCCAGCGGATTTGGGCTTATGGATATCCGCACCTTTCCTATTTTCATTAACACACCACCGTCTCTTATCCAGTTGTTCTTTTCTGTGGCCGGGGCTGCCCCCCAGGCATCGGTCTTCCCTATAAAAAAGCAAAGGTCACCGCCGGGTTCAACCCATACATTGAGGCCAATATCACCGTTGCCGGTTGGCATGGATTGCATGGATGTTGGCCCCGGCGTATCCCAGCTTACGTCATAGGCTTTCAAAGAGGGGCCGATATTAAATTCCTGTTTTTTTACCTGTGCACTGGCCGCTTCCGAGAGCAACATGCCTGCAAATAAGGCAAATGCAACATTTAAAAAACTCTTTTTCATTTTAATACAAATTATGGGATCACTTATTTAGTTTGCAATGCCTTTATTCTTTAGTTATTTTCGGCAATTTGTAAATATTGTCCCGTTGCTTTTAGTATAAAATCAACAATGGGCGTTGGGTTAGGTAAACTATGCGGATGATGCTTAAAACCGGGTTTATGTATTACCGTGATATTGCCGTTTAATGCTTTTACTTTTTTCTCAAAAAGCATGGTATTATCTTTGGGCGATACCGCTTCATCTGCATCAGCACATAAAATTAAAATAGGATATTTTCCCTTTACAATTTGCTCAATTTTATCAACCGGGCTTCCCTTAAATTTGCATACCTGCTCATCTGTAGTTAAATTATAATCTTTTTTAAAGGCTTCAAACATATCATCCTTTGCAGCAGGTGTCTTTATATGGCCTTCTGCCCATGACGGGATATTTAAAAGCGGATTATCCACATAAACACAAGCTACTTTATCGGGATTAACCGCAGCCCAGTTAAATACATATACCCCGCCGCGGCTCATTCCCTCCATTGCAGCTTTTTTTGCCAAACCAGCTTTAAATAAAAGATTATAAAAGTTATTCCAGTATTTAATGGATTCATTATTACCCAATAACTCAGCTACATCACAATATACCAAATGAAAACCCCGCTGTAATAGTGAAATATCGGTTTGAGGCTCATGTCCCCAAAAGCGTGCGCGCCAGATCCACGGATGCCCCCGTGCGCTCCATTTTGGTTTTACGATTTTACACTCACGGTCATCAAATGTAAAATCCGCACATTCGTAGCCATAAAAGGAACTTATTTTATATCCGGTTTTGAGTTTGGAAAAGATATTAAAAGCGGTATCCTTTTTTTGTGCAATGTTCTCATAAACGGTTTGCGCCATAATAGTTGCACCCTCCTTATTTGGATGGATCTTATCTGCCATTATCGCTTCCTTATCCACAAATAGCGAATGCATATCAATCACTTCAACCTTATTGTCAAAGGCAACCTGCTGAATATGCGGGTTAACCCGGTTGATAATAACAGGGTCCCAGATAGCGGTGGTATCTTTTGAGAATGATGGCATAGCCAGCAATAAAACTATCCGTGGATGAGAACGCAGTTGTGTAAAGGACCGGACAAATTCGTGGTAGTCGCTTTCATATTCACTTAAATGGACGCGGTTAATTAATTTACTATCGTTACCGCCCAAATCAATGATTACAACATCGGGACTAGCTGCCAGGGCTGCTTTATATTCATTGGTTACCCAATATGGTGAATCTCCCTTCTTTAGCAAGGTAGTTCCGCCTACGCCATAATTGATAACCTGGAACTTGTTGCCCAGCATTTTTTGAAGTTGTGCAGGATAGGCGTTTTGTTCGCGATTTTCGATGGTTGCCCCATAAGTAATGCTTGCACCAATGCAGGCTACTTTTATTTTACCCTGTGCGTTTGCATTCAACTGCAGAATTAACAGTCCGAATATAAATAGAACTATTTTTGTCATCCTGGTTCCGGTTATTTATATCGATATTTTATGCCGCTACAATTTACTGACTACTTTTAAACTATCACTCAGCCTGATATCGTCAGATGCACTGCCAATCATAATTTTAAATGTGCCCGGCTCCACTATCCGCTTCATCCGGCTATTCCATATTGATAAATGTTCGGGACCGACTTTTAATTTTATAAAACCGCTTTCACCTGGTTTTATATTTATCCGGTTAAAGCCCTTTAACGCTAAACTTGATGTTGTTACGCTTGATAA
>JAQNCM010000014.1 GCA_029237615.1 Mucilaginibacter sp. | reverse complement strand
AACAACCATAATGCAAATTAGTTATCAACATCCACACATTATTCACATGACTAATTACAAAGCCTTGATAATTAATGCAATCATTTTGCCGGCAAATGGTGGGTTGATAATAAATTGCCTTAAAGATTTTTACCTTTGGCAAAAGTAACTATAATGAGTCTTAATATTTCAGCTATTCTAAATCGTTTACATATAAACGACATTAATGCCGCTTTTAGTACAGGAAGTGAATGGGGCTGCAGCGACAACGCTATAATAAAAGATATTGTATCGCCGGTTGACGGCCAAAAGATAGCATCCGTTAAAATTGCTACAAAAGATGATTATGATGCTGTAGTTGAACAGGCCGCCAGGGCGTTTAAAACATGGCGCACCACTCCCGCCCCAAAACGCGGCGAAATAGTTCGTGAAATAGGTAATGCATTGCGGAGCAAAAAAGAAGACCTTGGCAAGCTGGTTTCTTATGAAATGGGCAAAAGCCTGCAGGAGGGCTATGGCGAAGTACAGGAGATGATAGATATTGCCGATTTCGCTGTAGGGTTGAGCCGGCAACTGTATGGATTAACTATGCACAGCGAGCGCCCGCAGCACCGCATGTATGAGCAATATCATCCGCTTGGTATAGTGGGTATCATTTCGGCCTTCAATTTTCCGGTTGCGGTATGGAGCTGGAATGCCATGTTGGCCTGGGTGTGCGGGGATGTTTGCATCTGGAAACCATCTGAAAAAGCACCGCTGACTGCCATTGCCTGCCAGCACATTGCACAGGAAGTATTTAAAAAGCACAACGTTGATGAAGGCGTATCCTGCCTGGTAATTGGCGACAGGAATATCGGCGAACTGATGGCCAATGATATCCGTGTACCTTTAATATCTGCAACAGGGTCAACACGTATGGGCAAGGCTGTTGGGGCCGCCGTGGGTGCAAGGCTGGGTAAAAGCCTGCTGGAACTAGGCGGTAACAATGCAATTGTCATCACGGAAAATGCCGACCTTGATATGGCACTGATAGGTGCGGTATTTGGTGCGGTTGGAACTGCCGGACAGCGCTGTACAAGCACACGCAGGCTTATCATCCACCAAAATATTTATGAACAGTTTAAACAAAAATTAGTAAGTGCTTACGGGCAGATAAAAATTGGCGACCCCCTGGATGAAAACAACCATATGGGGCCACTGATTGATAAGGACGCGGTGAAACTATACCTGGATGCTATTGAAAAATGCAAAGCTGAAGGCGGGAACTTTGTAGTTGAGGGCGGTAAACTTGAGGGCGAAAAATATACCTCCGGCTGTTACGTTAAACCATGCATTGCCGAAGTTGAAAATCATTACCAGATCGTTCAGCATGAAACGTTTGCGCCTATACTTTATTTAATTAAATATAGCTCCCTTGATGAAGCCATCGCGCTGCAAAACGGAGTTCCGCAAGGCTTGTCATCAGCTATTATGACCGGAAATTTGCGTGAAGCCGAACATTTCCTATCCTTTGCAGGGTCCGACTGCGGAATTGCAAATGTAAATATCGGCACTTCAGGCGCAGAAATAGGCGGGGCATTTGGCGGCGAAAAAGAAACCGGCGGCGGCCGGGAGTCGGGCTCGGATGCCTGGAAAGTTTATATGAGACGACAAACAAATACTATTAATTATTCAAAAACGTTACCCTTAGCTCAAGGAATTAAATTTGATTTATAATTTTAGCGAATGGTTGATTGGTTTGAAGTAGGTTTATTAAGTTAAATCTCAAATTAACCGCTCACCTGGTCAATCATTCACCCAATCAACTAACATGTACAAAATACGCCCTTACTTTTTAAGCTCCATATTATGCGGAGCCTTATTTATCAGCCTGAATGCTTCCGGGCAACAACTATCAAAAACAGTACCCGACCTGCCAAAAAACTGGCATCAGATGGATTTAAAAACAGATGGGTTTTATGGGATAAGCCTTAGCCAGGCCTACCTGTTTTTAAAAGGCAAAAAAAACAAAACAGTTATAGTAACTACTATTGATAGTGGAATTGATACCACTCAAAATGACCTCAAAAGCATATTGTGGGTAAACACGAAGGAAATTCCGGGTAATGGCATTGATGATGACCATGACGGCTTTGTGGATGATGTACATGGCTGGGACTTCCTGGGCGGCAAAGGCGGCAAGGTTGATAATGCCGAAACCACCGAAGAAGTGAGGCAATACTTTAAGCTTAAAGACAAATACCAAAGCATCACCACTGCCCCCCCGGGACAAGAAAAGGAGTTTGCATTCTGGCAAAGTGTAAAAACTAATTACGATTCGACCATGACCAAGGCGCAGACAGAGATAAAAGAGCTTACCACTGAAGTTAATGTGCTTTCGGCAACAAATTATTATATAAAAAGAGAGTTGAAGCTACAATCGGACCAAACGTTTAACCTGGCCGACCTCGCAAAGCTCCATACCACTAATGACACGGTAACCCAAAGTAAAACAGTTTGGGAGTCAGTGTTTTCCCAAATAGGTGGTGATACAAATAATGCCAAAGTATTAAAGGACATAACCGAATACTACGCCAAACAAAACAATACCGTTAATCCTGATCTTGACGCACGTGCAAAGATCGTAGGTGATGACCCGGATGTAAGGGACGGAAAACCTTATGGCAATAATATACTTAAAACCTCTGAAGGTTCACACGGTACCGGTGTTGCAGGATTAATTGGTGCGATAAGAAATAATGGATACGGCATTGATGGTGTTGCAGACAATGTGCGGATAATGTCCGTAAAAGCAGTGCCTAACGGCGATGAATATGATAAGGACGTTGCCAATGCCATACATTATGCGGTTGATCATGGCGCAAAAATTGTTAACATGAGCTTTGGCAAAAAAATATCTCCGCATAAAGATTGGGTTGATGAAGCATTTAAGTATGCCGCCGCGCACGATGTGCTGCTGGTAATGGCAGCCGGCAATGACAACCAGGATGTAGATCTAAAACCTCAGTTTCCCAATGATACCTATTTAGATGGCACCACAACTGATAACGTAATAAGTGTTGGCGCATCCGGTCCCAAACCGGATAGTACGCTCGCCGCTTCGTTTACCAACTATGGCAAAAACCATGTAGATATTTTTGCTCCCGGTGTTAAGGTAACGTCTATTGATTTGGATGCAGAGTTCAATACGGCAGATGGTACCAGTTTTGCCTCACCCATCGTAGCAGGGGTTGCGGCTCTTATACTGGAATACTACCCGTCGTTAAGTGCAAGTCAGCTAAAACAGGCTATACTTGAATCAGCCACGCCATTAACCGGCACAATGGTTATTAAACCAGGCACCAAACAAAAAGTGGATTTTACAACACTTTCAAAAACCGGCGGCATTGTAAATGCCTATAAAGCATTGGAAATAGCCTCGAAAATGAAGGGGGAGAGGAAGAAGTAAGCAGTTTTAAGTGGGCAGTTGCAGTAGCTTGAAAATTACAATTTGCCTGCTTCAAACAAC
>JAQNCM010000405.1 GCA_029237615.1 Mucilaginibacter sp. | reverse complement strand
GTTTAAAAAAACTGTCACTTTAAGATCTGCATCAACCAGATAAAATATCTCTTTAGCAAGTTCAACACCTGCTAAAATGCCGCTGTCTTTAACTAAAAGTTTTGCTTTGCCCTGTGTACCGGGAGTGATGGTTGCTAATGATGTATGGTCGCCCTCGCCTACATCTTCTGTGAGTGAATTTAAAATAAATTGATCAATGAGTGCTTTGTCCAAATCCTTTAAGCTTTAAAGCTCAAAAGTAACAACAATTTTCATTGTGACGATGTCCAATAATTTACGGGCAAGGTTTTTATTTTTGATCAATACAGCGTTAACTGATTAAATAGATTGCAGCCATTGGCATAACCATGATCTACTTTACTTTTCCGGCTCAATACGCATTTCAATCAGTTTGATGCTACCATCCACCTGTTTTAAAGTACAGGCGATGCGGAACGTTCCCTTATCGGTATTAACGATCAACACCCCAAACAAGTAGTTAGGGTTTGAATCTATCCGGTGCAGCATTTTAACAGCCTTCGGTTTATTCTGATTAAAAAACTTATCCAGTATAAGTTCTGCCTGCACTTTAGAATAAACGTTTTCTTCGCCAAGCAGCGATATTTCTACACTGGGGGCAAACAATGTGGAAAGTTGTTGAATATTACCCTGACGAATAAAACCAGCAATGTCATCGATGGGATCGGTAAGTAAAAAGCGCACGGGTGATACGCATAAAATTAATAGTAACAGGTAAGGTTGTTTCATAGGAGTAAATTTTAAATCAAGATAAAGTTGATCAGGCCCTGTTTGCAGTTAATAGGTTAACTTAATTCAATCAAATAAATTGCCCGTTAACTCAATCATTAAATGAATTATAATGTGTCATATTAAAACGTTGCCTTTATATTTGCATTGTGGAAAATATAAAAAAAATCGCATTAATTATTCTCGACGGCTGGGGTTACGGCCGTAATGACGAATCCAACGCAATACTTGCTGCAAATACTCCTTTCTTTGATTCGTTGCTGAAACAATACCCTCATTCAAAACTGGAGGCATCTGGCACCGCTGTAGGCCTTCCTGAAGGGCAAATGGGAAACTCCGAAGTGGGCCATATGAATTTAGGTGCCGGCCGGGTTGTTTACCAGGAGCTTGGCCGCATACATAAAGCTGTTGCAGATAATGAGCTGCCTGGAAATCCGGTATTGAAAGAAGCTTTTGAATATGCCAAACAAAACAACAAAAATGTACATATTATAGGCCTTGTATCAGGCGGTGGTGTTCATTCGCACATAAAACATGTGAAAGGATTATGTGATGCTGCGGCTGTTTATGATCTGGACAATGTATTTATTCATGCATTTTTAGATGGGCGCGATACTGATCCTAAATCAGGTATAAACTTCATAACAGATCTTGAAGATTATATTAAGAATTCGAACGTGAAAATTGCCTCTGCAATTGGCAGGTATTATGCTATGGACCGGGATAATCGTTGGGAAAGGGTTAAACTTGCTTATGATCTGATGGTTAACGGCACCGGTGAAGCAACTACAGACATCTTGCAGTCGATTAAAGAATCATATCTGAAGGGCGTTACCGACGAATTTATTAAACCAATTGTAAAGGTTAATGCTGATGGTGAGCCGCTTGCCGTAATACAAAATGGAGATGTGGTGATTTGCTTTAATTTCCGTACTGACAGGGGCCGCGAAATCACGGTAGCACTAACACAAAGAGCATTTCCTGAATACAATATGCACCCGTTGGATTTGCATTACATAACAATGGTGCCTTACGACGAAACATTTAAAAATGTAAAAGTGGTATTTGGCAAAGAGGATCTTACACAAACACTTGGTGAAACTTTGCAGGAAGCAGGCAAAAACCAGATTCGTATTGCAGAAACTGAAAAATATCCGAACTTTACCTTTTTCTTTTCCGGCGGACGCGAGAAGGAATTCACTAACGAAAAACGTTTATTGGTACCATCGCCCAAAGTAGCTACTTACGACCTGCAACCAGAGATGAGTGCCGAGGGAATACGCGATGCTATCATCCCTGAACTGGAAAGTGGCTGGGCAGATTTTATTGTACTAAATTTTGCCAATACTGATATGGTAGGTCACACGGGTGTTTTCAGCGCTGTGGTTAAAGCCGCAGAAACCGCCGATAGCTGTACAAAAGCAGTGGTAGAAACAGGTATTGCTAACGGGTACTCCTTTATTATCATAGCTGACCATGGTAATGCTGATTATATGATTAATGATGATGGCACTCCAAATACAGCACATACTACAAATCTGGTTCCATGTATTATTATTGATAAAGATGTTAAACAGGTAAAGGATGGCAAACTTGGAGATATTGCGCCCACCATATTAAAAATGTTAGGCGTTCCCATTCCCGAAAAAATGAGCGGTAATGTATTGGTGTAGGTTAAAATCGCTTACCACGATTGCTTTAATTGGCAGTATTTTGCTTGGCAGCCTGGCATGCAGACCAGATATTAAGCAAATAAAATATTTTGATATAAAAAAATATTTTAATGGAGACGTTTCACGTCTGAAAAAACAAAATAAACTGGTAGATAAAACGGTTACCATTAATGGCATTACTGAAACTAAAAAGGTAAAAATTAATAACTGGGAACAGGAGCTGAATCTTTTTACAGGGTCGGATATCAATAGTCCGGCCTGGAAAAATAGCTATGCTATAACTGACAATGATGAGTTCCTGATTTATAAAGCAAAAGATCCGGACCTGAAAATGCGGGAAATGATTATCAGAAGGGATAAACAGCAGGTTAAATGGATACTAATATTCAACCGTACTAAAAACCTGTTATATCAAACTGCAGAAAAACTGAGTTATTTCCCGGATTCTCTTTATTTGATAGAAAAGAAACAAAGTGTCAGGGTGATTGGAACTAATTTTTATAGGATACGGGGAATAATTGAGCGTTAGTAATTGTTACTTATGAGCAAGCGCCTCATTAAGTTTTTGTTTTGAAAGATCGATAAGGGTGGCAATATCAACTCTGCCCGGATTATCTGACAACACTTTTTCAAGATCAGCAATTGACGCTTTTAAGGAGTTAATGCCCCGGTTCTTGTCATAAAAATGACCAGGTGCCTGCATCTTAAATATACCATATTCGCGGTAAGCAATGCCCCGCACCTGGTAATACTTATTCCTTTTATCATCTGGGTCAATAGCTATTGCCTTAGTTAAATCAAATATAGCGCCTAATAAATACTTCTCCCTTTCGGCGGTAACAAGTTGGTTATCCTTACCAAGATAACTTTTCGCCCTTGACCTGTAATAATAGGCAGTTGCATCAACAGGGTTTATCGCTAATTCTTTCGTATAGGCAGCAATTGATTTTCTATAATTTTCGCTATGATAATAAGAGTAACCCAGCATTAGTAAAGCTGTGGAGTTGGTAGAATCAATCAGACAGGCTTTTTCAAGCTGCGCTACTGCAACTTTAAAATCACCGTCCATTAAAGCCTGTTGACCTAATTTAAAATACGAATTTTGTGCATAAGTATTTTCGATTGAAGATATAATCAGGAAAGATATGATAACCGATAACTTCATCAGGGAATTAATGTAACAAATTTGTATATCATTAACTTATATTGCTAGAAATTATTATGCCGAAAATGACTTTTTCTACAATATATTTTCAATTTATCAAATACAGAATGCGATGATATGACTTTTTTTCATCTTTACCAACAATTTATTATATATTTTCCCAGCTTGCATTGAATTTATAACACACATGTTATCAGATTATTATAATACAAAATCAATTCATTATGATTATTGTCATATATTGGCACATCTCTTGAAACATAGTATATCCACAGGGGCAATCGCTATATAACCTGTATTTATCACCCCTGTACGTTTACAGGCTGACAATATGACGTTTTTTACATACAAAATAGGTAGTTAATGAGTTTTGATCCATTTGAATTTAAAAGTGCTTTACCAGTAATAAACGAAGATTCTGAATTTTTTCCACTTATGTCGTCAGAAGACGAAGAGGAAATGAATAATGAGGCTTTGCCCGAAATTTTATCCATACTTCCTTTACGCAATACCGTATTATTTCCAGGTGTAGTAATTCCCATTACGGTTGGCCGGGATAAATCAATAAAGTTAATACGCGATGCGAATAAGGGCAACCGCATGATTGGGGTAGTATCTCAACAAAATGTAGCTATAGAGGACCCCAATTTTAGCCAGCTAAATAAAGTTGGGACCATTGCACTTATCATTAAAATGTTGCAAATGCCCGACGGAAATACTACAGTGATATTGCAGGGTAAAAAGCGCTTTATTTTAAAAGATGAAGTTCAGAGCGTACCCTACATAAAAGCTACCATCGAATCTTTTAAGGAGATTAAGCACAAAAACGATAAAGAGTTTAAAGCGATGGTTTCCTCCATAAAGGATATGGCCATGAGCATTATCCAGCTTTCTCCAAATATGCCAAGCGAGGCCGGGATTGCTATACGCAATATTGAAAGCACTTCATTTTTGATAAATTTCATTTCGTCAAACATGAATGCTGACATGACTGCCAAACAGCGTTTGCTGGAAGAATCAAACCTGCGCACGCGGGCGAACCTGGTGCTGGAGCATCTTACTTTAGATCTTCAAATGCTGGAATTAAAAAACCAGATTCAAAGTAAAGTGCGGGTTGATCTGGATAAACAGCAGCGTGATTACTTTTTAAACCAGCAGCTAAAAACTATCCAGGAAGAGCTTGGCGGAAATTCACCCGACCTGGAAATCGACAGCTTAAAAATGCGCGGTTCCAAAAAGAAGTGGGGAAAAGAGGTTAAAGACCATTTCAATAAGGAACTGGAAAAACTCACCCGCACCAACCCGGCAGCGGCCGATTATTCAGTGCAGATCAATTATCTCGAATTATTACTTGATCTGCCGTGGAACGAGTTTACTAAAGATAACTTTGACCTTAAACGCGCCCAAAAGGTTTTAGATAAAGACCATTTCGGATTAGATAAAGTAAAACAACGTATTATTGAATACCTGGCCGTGCTTAAATTAAAGCATGACATGAAAGCGCCTATCCTTTGCCTCGTTGGCCCTCCTGGTGTTGGTAAAACATCTTTGGGAAAATCTATCGCTAAAGCATTAGGTCGCAAATATGTACGTATGGCATTAGGTGGCATACGCGATGAAGCTGAAATACGCGGCCACCGGAAAACTTATATCGGCGCTATGCCGGGCCGTATCATACAGTCCGTTAAAAAAGCAGGCGCAGCCAACCCTGTTTTTATTTTAGATGAAATTGATAAAGTGGGCAACGACTTTAGGGGAGATCCATCATCAGCGTTATTAGAGGTACTTGACCCTGAACAAAACAGCACTTTTTATGATCATTATGTAGAGATGGATTTTGACCTCTCAAACGTAATGTTCATCGCGACAGCAAATTCACTGAGCAGTATTCAGCCAGCCTTGCTTGATCGTATGGAGATTATTGAAGTGAATGGTTACACAATCGAAGAGAAGATTGAAATCTCTAAACAGCATTTGGTACCTAAACAGCGGGATGCGCATGGTTTAAAATCAAAAGATGTAGTAATAAAACCGGAGGTAATTGAAAAACTGATTGTTGATTACACCCGCGAATCAGGCGTACGTGCATTGGAGAAAAAAATAGGTTCGCTAATTCGTGGTGTGGCGAAAAACATCGCAATGGAAGAACCTTATAATGCTACTGTTACCAAAAAAGAAGTTGAAAAAATATTGGGCGCACCCATCTATGATAAGGATCTTTATGAGGGAAATGATGTAGCAGGTGTTGTTACGGGCCTTGCATGGACATCAGTAGGTGGCGATATATTATTTATTGAAGCCAGTTTAAGTCCTGGTAAAGGCAAACTTACCTTAACTGGCAGTTTGGGCGACGTAATGAAGGAGTCTGTTACTATTGCGTTAGCGTATTTACGTGCACATGCCGATTACTTTAATATCGATCCCCGCCTTTTTGATCAATGGGATATCCACGTGCACGTGCCGGCAGGCGCAACTCCAAAAGATGGCCCGTCAGCAGGTGTTACCATGCTGACTGCGTTAACATCGGCATTTACACAACGTAAAATTAAACCGCACCTGGCAATGACCGGTGAAATTACATTGCGCGGCCGCGTTTTACCTGTTGGAGGTATTAAAGAAAAAATATTAGCCGCAAAACGGGCTAATATTAAAGAGATAATTTTATGTGCATCCAATAAAAAAGACATAATGGAAATTAAAGAGGATTATATAAAAGATCTATTGTTTCATTATGTTACTGACATGCGCAATGTTATTAATCTGGCCCTATTAGATGAAAAAGTTGATAACCCACTTGATCTTACCATAAAAAAAGAAGAAGCTGCCCGTATTGTGAGCTAATTATGCTAATTTGGTTAACTTGTTGAAAACTTTAGCTTTAGTATTTAGCGACTTTTCAACAACTTTAAAAAGTACCTGCAATTTAGTGTTAAATTGTTTCATAAAACCTTTTAAACAGAATCAGCGTAATACATTTTAACTGTAAATTAATTTATGATATTAGTTAATAACCAAACCTTTTAAGCATGAACAAAGACTTTTTATTAAAAGCTGTATTCTTATTTGCATTGGTTACATCCTGTCTTTATTCAAAAGCGCAAAATCTTGAAGAGAATCCTATAACCAGGGATACCACCCATATTCCTGATAAAAGGCCACGTACCATATTCCTTGAAATTGGCGGCCCTGGACTTGCGCTTACTGTAAATTATGATACACGATATAATCACAATGATGCGAGGGACAAATGGGGTTACAGGATAGGAGCAGGTTATTACAACACGGGTGCAAACTGGGTAGCTACCGTTCCCTTCCAGATAAATTATCTTTATGGGGGCAGAAACAGCTTTTTAGAACTTGGAGCGGGTACTACATTTATACGGTCTCAGGGAAGTACAAATGGTACTACTTTTCAGTTTGATAATGTAACTGGGTTTATCGGTACGGCAACTATAGGTTACCGTTATCAACAGGAAAATGGCGGAATAAATTTCAGGATAGCCTTTGTTCCTGTTTTATACGATATGGGCCTTTTATACGAAGGCGGATTAAGTATAGGGTATACTTTTTAATTAAATTATTCAACACTTATAAAAGCCCTGTTTTTTTCAGGCTTTTACTATTTTAGACGCTTATTGTTCTACTGCTGATGAGATTTAAACTATTAACTTTTATCTGTTTGTTTATTGGTACTACCAATGTATTTGCACAATCGCACAGCACTGAAATTGGCGTGCAAACCGATAATGATTCATACCTGTTACAAGGTTCGGACAGGTATTATACAGATGGCATTTATCTTTATTACCGGCATGCGTTAAAAATAAAAGGTAAGGATACCGCGACCTTAAGAAATAAAGTACTAAGTTTTGAAGCGGGCCAAAAAATATTTAACCCCCAATCAGGAAGTGTATTTGTAAATGGCGCGGATCAGCCCCGTTATGTTGACAGGCCTTTTGCAGCTTATTTATACGTAGGATCGGCCCTTAACTTTTTGTATAAAAACGAGAGCAATTTAAAGATTGGTGCTCAAATAGGACTTACTGGACCTAATGCACTCGGCAAACAAGTGCAGAATTTTGTACATGACAATTTTGGCTTTTATCATCCAAGCGGCTGGGAATACCAGATAAACAATGAGTTTGAATTAAACCTTTCTGCAGAATATAACAGGTTACTTGCAAGATCGTCGTGGATTGATGTTTCCTTGTCAGCATATGCTAATTTAGGCAACGGATTTACAGGCGCCGGTGTTGGACCATTGCTAAGATTGGGTGCGTTTAACCAATTATTTAATTCTATAAGCACGCAAAGCACTGCCACACAAAACAAAACATCCAATCCGCTTCATAAGCAAGAACTTTTCTTCTACTATAAACCCCTATTTAATTATGTGGCTTATGATGCAACTATCCAGGGCGGTTTATTTGATAACCATAGCGGACTTGAGATAACGAAAAATAAGGAACCATTTATTTTCAGTAACCAACTCGGTGTCGCCTTTACTACAAATAGGTTTACCTTTGACATTGCAGCCATATTCCACACAAAAGATGCAAAAGAAATGGTACAATCACATCAGTGGGGAACAATTACAGGTATGTATCGGTTTAAATAGTCAGTAGCTGTAACCACTAACTCATTCATCAAAATTCTTTTTCCGGCTTTCCTTTTTTACGGAAGTTATTCGTTTAGCTTCGAGCCTTGCTGCTTTGGCAGCTTTGCTCACCCGTGTTGCCTTGCGGGCTTTAGGTTTATGCAGAGCCCTTGTCAATAGCAATATAAGTCTTTCAAGTGCCTTTTCTTTATTTAGATACTGGCTGCGCTCTTCGTCACAAATTACCTGTACAAAACCATCCTTATTTAACCGGTTTTGTAACTTATCGTTTAACAATTCCTTTTCTTCGTCACTAAATTGCAAAGAGGTATTTACAGAAAAAAGCAGCTCAACCTTACTGGATACTTTATTTACGTTTTGACCGCCCTTGCCGCCGCTGCGGGATGTCTTGTAAAAAATCTCTTTTTGAAGGTCGGTTTTATTAAAATTCATGGCTAAAAATAAGAAAGTTTACGTAGGCGGTGTAGTTGGCTGTTTTAATTCTTTTAAAAACCCAAAAATAGAGAACCGTTTCTTGCCAACTGAAACTGCAAGCTACGCTTACCATTCAACTAATTTTATTATTTTAGTCGCCCATGAATGATCAGATCATTGTTGCCATTGATGGCTACTCTTCCTGTGGTAAAAGCACCTTAGCTAAGGCATTAGCCAAAAAACTTCATTTTATTTATGTTGATAGTGGCGCAATGTACAGAGCCGTGGCTTTATATTTTTTACGTAATAATATTGATCTGCAAAATCATGAGCAGATAGCTGACGCGCTTAAAAATATTCATTTAAATTTTCACTCGCGCGACTATGAAACACATATCACCTTAAATAATGAAGAGGTGTCGAACGAGATCAGGCAGATGCCGGTCTCTGAAAGTGTTAGCTCAGTATCTGCAATTAAAGAGGTACGTAAGGAAATGGTAAAGCAACAGCAGCGGATGGGGCGCTCAAAAAACATTGTAATGGATGGCCGCGATATTGGAACCGCAGTTTTTCCGAATGCTACCGTTAAGATATTCATGACCGCTGATCCCAAAATACGTGCAGAACGACGTTTCAAAGAACTTCATCCGAAAAATCCGGACATTACATTGGAAGATGTTTTTGAAAACCTCGCTCATCGGGATTACCAGGACACTACCCGATCAGAAAGCCCACTCAGGCGGGCCGAAGACGCAATAATTTTAGACAACACGGACCTTAATCAGGATTAGCAGCTGTTATTTGCTTTAAGCAAGGTTGAACCTTATTTGTAA
>JAQNCM010000394.1 GCA_029237615.1 Mucilaginibacter sp. | reverse complement strand
CGCAAGTTCAATTAGTGATAAGTGACCCTGGTGCAAGGCGCCCATAGTTGGCACGAAGCCTATATTTTTATTTAAAGCCTTTAATTGCAAAAGGTGTTGCTGAAGCTCTCTTTTGGTAGTAAAAATTTTCAATATAAATTTTTTTTATCGCATTTACGCTGTTGTTGGTATGCGAATGCTGGTTAATAACTTGCTTTATTTTTTTGAAAGCTCAGGTATACTTAATTCCAATTTCCAAAACCTGACAAAGTTGTACAATTGATTAAAAATAACCAAAAAGTACTTGCATAATTCGTTGCCAGTTCATATAATAATGCTTATATTTGCAAACTCAAATTTTAAAAGAGCTTCTTGTTTAAATTAAATTTAATACTGATATAGTGATGGGTAAATCTAAGCTTTTGTTTATAACTCATGAAATGTCCCCTTTCCTTGAACTCTCAAAAATTTCCGAAATAACACGCCAGTTACCGCAGGCTATGCAGGAAAAAGGTTACGAAATTCGTATCCTTATGCCCCGTTTCGGAAATATCAATGAGCGCAGGAATCGTTTACATGAAGTGATCCGTTTGTCTGGGATGAATATCATTATTAACGATAATGACAATCCCCTGATCATCAAAGTTGCATCTATTCCAGCAGCGCGAATGCAGGTTTATTTTTTGGATAACGAAGAATATTTTCAGCGAAAACATGTTTTTGGCGATAAAGAAGGAAAATTTTACGCCGATAACGACGAGCGGATGATCTTCTTTTGTAAAGGCGCTTTAGAAACGGTTAAAAAACTGGGTTGGGCTCCGGATGTAATTCACTGCCATGGATGGATGAGTTCATTGGTACCGGCTTATTTAAAGACCACCTACAAAGACGATCCGACATTTAAAAATTCAAAGATCATTTATTCAATTTATGAAAATGACTTTACTGAAAAATTAGATCCGGATTTTGCTCAAAAAGCAGTTATGGGTAATATGACCGAAAAAGATACCGACGTTTACAAACCCGGTTCTAATTCTGCATTATACGCCGGCGCAATTCAATACAGTGACGGACTGGTTTTAGGCAGTGCAAATATTGATGAAGAAGTGTTAAATTATGTTAAAAACAGCAATAAATCGGTTTTAGAGTTCGATTCCACTTCTGATTTCGAAAATTATTACAATTTTTACGACGAAATTACCAACGAGGAATTGGTGCACGTTGTATAAGCTTTGAGATCATATATGAAATTTTTCCGCTTAGACTTATTGACCTTGTTAATAAGTCTTTTTATTTTGAGTAGCTGTAAAAACCAGGATACACTTGGCTTAGGGTTACCTACTGCTAACCAGGCAAATGGTGGGCTGATAGATACATCAACAATTTATACCAATACAGTTTTAGACGATTCTGTTTCGACCTCAGGAGCGCTTCCTAAAAATCCGCTTGCTTATTTTAATGATCCTGTTTTCGGTGTAACACAATCAGACTTAGCGACCGACCTGAATTTGCCGGCGTCATCTGCATATACGCTCCCGATCGGAACACTGTATATTGATTCTGTGAGGCTGGTATTGAAATATGCGAATGGCTTTTACGGCGATTCGCTTTCATCTAAATATAAGGTTAATGTTTACCAGCTTAACGAAAAATACAACACCGGTACAATTTATTACAATACAAAAAAATGGAGTTATAATTCGTCTAATTTGTTAGGTTCACTAACATTTAACGCAAGATCACATGACTCGATAAAAATAACCCGTATCATAAAGGGTGCACCTGATACATTATATAAAGTTGTGCCCCAGATAAGGATACCTATCGCTCCATCTTTTATAAATAACAACTTTTTTAATGCCAGCAGCACTACCCTTGCCTCAAATGCTATTTTCACCAACAATGTAAGAGGGCTGTACATAACAATTGATAAAAGTAAGACCACCGGCGCAGGCGGCATAATCATGTTTACGCCGGCTGACTCTCTGGCAATTTATTACAGGGCTGTTAATGGAGCTACAATTGATACTAATGCGGTTTACTTATCTGTTAATAACCTTGCGGCATCTATCACCCATACCTATACTACAACAATTCAAACAGAACTTAGTGATACAATAACTCCAAAAGGATCAGTTTATTTGCAAGGCTTGGGCGGCTTAAGGGCCAGGATCAAATTTCCTCACTTGTTGGCTAACCTGCGGAATAGCTTAAAAGGCAGAAAAAACTTACCGGATAGCGATATCATATTAAATCGGGCAGAGTTGGTTGTTAGCGTAAATCCAGGTTCGAATATTCCATACACACCCGCCTCTAAGTTAACAATGTATAAGTTTGACCTCGCGCATCAGCGGTCCTCGGTGGAAGATGCTGTTACATCAAATCCTCTTTCGGGTGGTGTAGGTGTATTTGGAGGTTTTTATAATAATACTACTAATCAATATCATTTTGTAATTACTAATTACTTACAAAATCTTTTATTGAAGAAAACGGTAGATTACGGAACATTTATTGCTCCAATTGATATAATCAATACAACAAGTGTTGATATTGCACCTACTTCCCAGGTTGGAGCCCGAACAGTGGCTGCCGGTGGAACAGTTTCCACTTCCCCCTACAAAATGAAGCTGAATATCATTTATACCAAGGTAGCGAAATAGCTACGCGTATAAAAATTAAAGATTAGTTAATTATTAAAACTAATCTTTAATTTTTATACGCTTCTCTAATTACGGCTAATCTCAATTAGATTCTTATTTTTGTTCGGTTTTACATTTAAAATTCTATCTATGTGCGGAATCGTAGGATATATTGGGTTTAGAGATGCTTATCCGATTATTATCAAAGGCTTGCATCGTCTGGAATATCGCGGTTATGACAGTGCCGGTGTTTCTTTGTTTGATAAAGAACTAAAGGTTTACAAAAAGGCAGGCAAAGTCAGTGATCTTGAAAATTTTGTTAAGGATACTGACTTAGGCGGAACCATAGGAATGGGGCATACCCGGTGGGCAACGCACGGCGCCCCAAGCGACCGGAATTCACATCCCCATTCATCCGGGAACAGAAAGCTCACTATTATTCACAACGGGATTATCGAAAACTATGGTATTATCAAAGAAACTCTTAGCAATAAGGGCCATATTTTTAAAAGCGATACCGATACTGAAGTACTAATCCACCTGGTTGAAGATATTCAGGAAGAAACGGGCTTAGACCTCCGCGAATCTGTCAGGGTGGCTTTAACCAAAGTAGTAGGCGCTTATGCCATCGTAATAATGAGTGCCGATGAACCCGACCTGTTAATTGCCGCACGCAAGGGTAGTCCTATGGTAATTGGCGTAGGAAAGGGTGAGTACTTTATTGCCTCAGATGCAACTCCTATTGTTGAATATACCAAAAATGTAATCTATTTAAATGATAATGAGGTAGCCTACCTGCGCAGGGAAGACCTTCTGATAAAAAACATTGATAATACCGTACAAACCCCCTATATACATGAGTTAGACCTGCAGCTCGAAATGCTTGAAAAGGGCGGCTTCGATCACTTTATGCTAAAAGAGATCTATGAGCAGCCCCGCTCTATTCGCGATTGTATGCGCGGCCGTATTTATCCCCAGGAAGGCAAGGTACAGCTTGGCGGAATTAAGGAATATACCGAAAAGCTTAAAAATATCGACCGCATAATTATTGTAGCCTGTGGCACCTCATGGCATGCCGGCCTTGTTGGTGAGTACCTGATTGAGGAATATGCACGTGTGCCGGTAGAAGTTGAGTACGCGTCAGAATTCAGGTATCGCAACCCTATTATCTCCGAAAAAGACCTGGTTATTGCCATTTCACAATCCGGCGAAACCGCCGATACGATGGCAGCCATTGAGCTGGCAAAAGAAAAGGGTGCTACCATTTTTGGTGTCTGTAATGTGGTAGGCGCTTCTATTCCACGCACCACACATGCCGGTGTTTATACCCATGCAGGGCCCGAAATTGGAGTGGCCTCAACCAAAGCATTTACTGCGCAGGTTACCGTTTTAACTTTAATGGCTTTTTATATAGCTCAGCAAAGAGGAACCATAACACAAAGTAAGCTAATTGAATATTTAACAGAACTTGATTCGATTCCTGAATTGGTTGAGCGGGCTTTAAAGTCCACCGACCATATCAAAGAAATTGCCGAAAGGTTTAAGGATTCCACCAATTGTTTATTTTTGGGCCGCGGAAGCTCTTTCCCAGTAGCCCTTGAAGGCGCTTTAAAGCTTAAGGAAATATCTTATATTCATGCGGAGGGTTACCCGGCTGCCGAAATGAAACATGGGCCGATAGCTTTAATTGATGATGATATGCCGGTTGTATTTATTGCAACAAAAGATTCATCATACGAAAAAGTAATCAGCAACATACAGGAAGTAAAAGCACGTAAAGGCCATGTAATTGCCATTGTTACCGAAGGTGACACAGAAGTAAAGGGAATGGCCGATTTTGTGATTGAAATACCACAAACTGATCAAGCTTTCGTACCATTGCTGGCAACCATTCCACTTCAATTACTTGCTTATCATATTGCTGTAATGCGCGGATGTAATGTTGACCAACCACGAAACTTGGCGAAATCTGTTACAGTGGAGTAGGGAGGGAAGTCGATAGTCCATAGCCATCTTACTAAAATAGATATATAAAAAGGCCAATAATCTTATTAAGACTATTGGCCTTTTTACTATGGTCCATGGACTATCGATTATCAACTTAAGACTTAAATCAAGCGTGTGCTGCCATTGATTGCATTGCTGCATCCATATCTAACTGCAGGCCTTTGGCTATAGCCATCCCAAGGCCTATATCAGCCCTGAACCAATGGCAAAGTTGCCTGTTAACGATCAATTCTTTTTTAGGACCATCTATTCCACTCATTGAGTTAACGATGTTATTGATCAGGTCTTGTTTTGCTTCGACACTCATTAAGCGGTATAAATTACCCGGCTGCGTGTAATGGTCATTTTCGCCTTCGGCATTACGGTCATACCAATCAGCCACGCCGGTTCCCAAATCCCATGATGGCTCTTTATAGCTTTCATCCGCAACAATATCGTCAAAGCTATTTGGAAAATAGTTTGGCGCGGAACCCTGGTTGCCGTCAACCCGCATCTGGCCATCTCGCTGATAGTTATTTACGGCAAACGGACACCTGTTTACAGGAATCTGCTCATAATTACCTCCCAGGCGGTGCCTGTGTGCATCAGGATAAGAAAGCAGACGGCCCTGCAGCATCTTGTCCGGAGAATAGCCAACCCCATCTACCACATGTGCCGGCGCAAATGCAGACTGTTCAACATGCGCAAAATAATTATCCGGATTTTTATTTAGTTCAAGCACACCTACCTCTATTAACGGAAAATCACTGTGAGGCCATACCTTAGTAAGATCAAAGGGGTTCCATTTATACGTTTTGGCTTGCTCTTCAGTCATTACCTGTATCTTGAGCTCCCACTGCGGAAAGTTACCGCTATCGATAGCGGTCAGCAGGTCATGCTGTGCAAAATCAGGATTTTTACCCCGCATTTCACCAGCTTCCGCATCGGTAAAGTTTTTAATGCCTTGTTTGGTTAAAAAATGGAATTTTACCCAATGCCTTTCATTTTGAGCGTTTATCATAGAATAGGTATGACTTCCAAAGCCATGCATATGCCGATAACCGTAAGGCGTTCCCCTGTCAGACATCAGGATAGTAACCTGGTGCAGACTTTCGGGATTTAATGACCAAAAATCCCACATCATGGCAGCACTTTTGCTATTGGTATATGGGTCGCGTTTTTGCGTATGGATAAAATCCCCAAATTTCTTGGGATCTTTTATAAAAAACACGGGGGTATTATTTCCTACCAAGTCCCAGTTGCCTTCTTCAGTGTAAAATTTCAATGCAAAACCCCTTGGGTCACGTTCGGTATCGGCCGAGCCTTTTTCGCCACCAACAGTTGAAAAGCGTAAAAAGGTTTTCGTTTCCTTACCGATAGTGTTAAAAAGTTTTGCCCTGGTATATTTAGTAATATCGTGTGTAACAGTAAAGGTACCGTAAGCGCCAGATCCCTTTGCATGTACCACTCTTTCGGGAATTCGCTCACGGTTAAAGTGGGCCATTTTTTCGTGCAAAATAAAATCCTGCAGCAATATGGGACCGCGTGGCCCAACGGTCATGGAGTTTTCATTTTCCGCATACGGTATACCCGATGCTGTAGTTAGCTTCTTCTTGTTAGTTTCCATATAGCTTTTTGTTTAATTAAATCAAACTTCATCATAATTATTCAATAGAAAAAATCAATAATTACTATATTTGGATAGAGGAAATCTATATTTCAAAAAGATTTTACATATCAGGAAGTAAGAACCAAGATAAAAAATAGCTAATTTAAAGAGAATGATATAATTAACAAATTAATAACAATTGAACCTGTTGCATCCTGACTCTTGATTTCTTGCCTTTTATATTTTATATATCTTAATCTTTACAAACATGACAATTACCCAGCTGGAATATGTTGTTGCTATTGATACTTACCGAAGCTTTGTATTAGCAGCCGAAAAATGCTTTGTTACCCAACCAACCTTAAGTATGCAGGTACAAAAGCTGGAGGATACGTTGGGCGTTAAACTGTTTGATCGCAGTAAACAGCCTGTAACTCCTACAGAAATAGGCATTGAGATCATTTCGCAGGCAAGAGTCTTGTTATCGGAAAGTGAAAAGATCAAAGAAATTATCACCGACCGGAAAAAGGAATTATCCGGCGAGTTAAAAGTGGGTATTATTCCTACTATAGCGCCTTATATTTTGCCAAAAATCTTACATGGTTTTATTGAAAAATATCCACAGGTAAAACTGATCGTTTGGGAACAAACTACTGAGCAGATCGTTCAGCAATTAAAATTGGGGATGATAGACTGCGGAATACTGTCCACACCTTTGCATGAGACCAGCTTTACAGAGCTCCCTGTGTTTTATGAAAACTTTGTGGCGTATGTGTCAAAGAACAGCAAACTGTCAAAGAAAAAGAGTATTAGTCCGGATGATATTGATATGGAAGAGATATGGATATTAAATGAAGGGCATTGTATGCGCGAGCAGGTTTTAAACATTTGCCAGCGCCGTAAGTCTACCCAGGGGTTTAAACATTTTGAGTATAACACAGGAAGCGTTGAAACACTAAAGCGCATGGTTGACCAAAACAATGGTGCAACTATTTTGCCAGAACTTGCTCTGGCAGACCTTAGTGATAAACAACTGGATAAGGTGCGGTATTTTAAGTCGCCAGAGCCCGCACGGGAAGTAAGCATAGTTATACAGCGCAACTTTTTGAAACGAAGAATGATAGAAGCACTTAAAACCGAGATCCTGGAATTTTTGCCGAAAAGGATGCGAA
This sequence comes from Mucilaginibacter sp., assembly GCA_029237615.1. Taxonomy (GTDB): domain Bacteria; phylum Bacteroidota; class Bacteroidia; order Sphingobacteriales; family Sphingobacteriaceae; genus Mucilaginibacter. The sequence continues at coordinate 14,365 of JAQNCM010000394.1, read as the reverse complement.
ATAAAAAGAAGAAAGAAGTAATAGATATTTAGCCTTATATCCTGATTTAACCTCCGGCACCAATTTCCCCCAACCAAATGCCTATGCCAAAAACTATGCCTCCGCCAACAATCACCTGTAAAATGGTTGACATCAATGGAGTTTTCATAAATTTATAGCGAATAAATGCTATCGCCAATAATTCAAATACAACTACTACGTAAGCAAAATGCAACGCAACTTTTAAATCAGGAATAAGAAAGGGCAGGGTATGCAGCATACCGCCCAAAGCGGTTGCAAAAGCTGTAATAGCTCCTCTTACCAGCGGTTTCCCCCTTCCCGTAACCAATCCGTCATCAGAAAGGGCCTCTGCTAAACCCATGCTGATACCTGCACCCAGTGAGGCAGCCAGGCCTACATAAAACGCTTTTATAGGCTGCCCGGTTAAACCGGCGGTAGCGAATATTGGAGCAAGCGTTGACACGGATCCGTCCATTAATCCTAATAGGCCGGGTTGTACTTTTTGTAACACAAAATCAGCGTCTGTCTTTTTTTCTTTTGCAGTTTGTTTAGATGCCATCTTTAATTAAAATCCAACTTAATAAGGTACAATATGTTCTAGAAAGACTAAAAATATTCTACAAATAACGAAGTAATAAGTCGTTTTGTTATTTAATGTTAAAAAAACTAGTTAACCCTGATTTTCATCTTTACTTCAGATTGTTCGCTTAATATTGTTGTTGTAAGAATAGATACTTGAAATACAATTAAAGAGTAAGACTGCCGTTAACTGTTGGATCTATTACCGGTGGTAGCAAATAAAAATATTATTAAAGCAATATTAATACCCCTATATGATAAAGCAATTATTTAAAGTCACCGGCTGCATATTTTTAATGCTGTCCGTTACCTCTTGTGTCCATTTAAAGGAATATCAGAAAAGCAGGCTCAATGATGCTGAAATGGTGCTGGGAAACCGCAAGGTGGAAAAGAATGAAATGAATTTTCAATCGTACCGCGAAAGTGCGTCAGGCGCTAATGCCGGAAAAACCGGCGGCGGCTGCGGATGTAATTAATTACCTCAACATCATTCTTTAATTTCGATGAAAAAAATATTTTTATCCGTTATAGGATTCGCCTTTATCTGTCGTCAGCACGCCATTGCGCAAACCAGGCCGGATACCAGTAAATCTGCATTTGCTTGGCATAAAGCAGCCCAGGATCCTGCGACACAAGATACCGAAAGTTATGTATCCAGGCGCTTAAGGATAGACGAAATTGACCTGGTGGGGAGCTACTATCATCAAAACGGCAATCATTCGGCCGTCACAGGCGGTATAGGTACAGAAAAAGTAACAGATCTTTCAAGTGGATTAAATCTGAATTTGGTATGGTATAATCCAGCATTAAACAAAAACACTTTAAATGTTGGACTTGGATTTGATTATCATACTTCCGCATCTGCCGCATATGTAGCTCTCCACGGCGGAGCAAAGCCTGATGGAACAAGAATTTACCCTTCTTTAGACTGGACTGTTGAAAATTCAAAAAATGGCAGCAGCTTTGGGATAGGAGCTTATTATTCCGGAGAGTATAATTATAAATCAAAGGGCGCCGATATCCATTGGTCTAAAAAAACAAACGATAAAAACGGCGAGTTTGGTGTTAAGCTACAGGGATATTTTGACCAGGTTACTCTTATATATCCATCCGAATTTGTTCCGGCACCAACCTATACAGTAATTCCACCCGGAACAACGGTTGTCACAACAGCAAGTGGAAACACGCAAGTGGTAAATACCGCCGGTAAAGTGATATCTAATACAAAAAGCACACTGCCAACAAGCCCCAGAACTACGCTTACTGCATCATTTTCATATACACAGCAGTTAAGCTCACGATTACAGGTAATGTTATTAGGAGATGTGGTTACACAAAGCGGTTACCTGGGGCTGCCGTTTCACCGGGTATACTTTTCAAATGGAAAAGATACCATAGAAAAATTGCCCTCTTCGCGTTTTAAACTACCGGTTGGTTTCCGGCTTAATTACTTTGTAGGCGATAATGTAATTATCCGCACTTATTACCGCTACTACACAGATAACTGGGGAAGTAAATCAAATACAGCCAGCCTGGAAATCCCTGTTAAAATAACGCCGTTCTTTTCTATATCACCGTTTTACCGGTATTACAACCAAACGGCAGCCAAATATTTTGCACCTTATGAACAGCATAGCCCTACCGATCAATACTATACCAGTAATTATGAATATGCAAAGTTTCAAAGCGGATTTTATGGCGTTGGTTTCAGGATGGCGCCACCAACAGGGGTATTTGGATGGCAGGGGCTTCATGAAATGGAAATAAGGTACGGGCATTACACCCAAACCACCAACCTTGTTTCGGATGTTGTGTCGGTAAGTTTAGGTTTTAAATAAAAGGATATCAGCAACAAGAATATTATTTGAATTTACAGAATTTTTGATGTTAGATTTCATCTTTTCTACAGATTGTGTTTGTACCATTGCTGGTATTAATAATAAAACATGAAATTTAAAGAGTCATTTTTTATTTCTCATCCAACCACTATTCAGGTATTAATTTATGCGGGATTAATTGTGGCATTATGGATAATTGAGCTTTGGATATTTTTGCCTCCAATTAAAGAAAAATGGAGCCATACTTCAACCAATGCATTATTTATTTTAACAGGATTACCCATACAGCTCTTCATGTCGGTTTTTGTATTGATGACATCTGCATGGGCAGTAAGATTGCATTTTGGGCTATTAAATCAATTGTCTTTTTCAAACAGCATCTTCATTAAGTACTTTGTCGGCTTTATCCTTCTTGATTTTTGTGAGTACGTGTATCATGTGGTAATGCATAAAGTAAAGCCTTTATGGAATTTTCATATCATTCATCATACCGATCAGCAGCTTGATGTTTCTACCACCGTGCGCGAACATCCTTGTGAAACTTTTATCAGGATGTGTTTTTTAATAATCTGGGTGTTAATCCTGGGCGCATCGTTTCAATTGTTATTGATACGGCAAACGCTCCAATCGGTAGCCAACATTACATCGCATACCCGGTTTAGGTTTTCGGCCAAAATTGTAAATTTGATTTGGTTATTATTTGTTACGCCAAATATCCATCATGTACACCATCATTACCAATTGCCTTATACCGACTGCAACTATGGAGATGTGTTAAGCATCTGGGATAGATTATTTGGCACTTATAGTAAGCTTGAGCCCGTTGACACTGTTTTTGGAATAGATACCCATATGGATAAAAATGTTTGTAAAAGTTTTATCCGTACATTAAAAATACCTTTTAAGAGTTTACAATAGTTGTTAGATGCATAATTATTTTTCAGGCTTTACGTTTGTCTTTCGCAACACTTTAATGTATAATTAATTGAATTTAAATTCCAGCAGACTCTTTGTATGAAACTACTAGCTATCTCTTTAATGATGATATTTTCGACCGCTGTTACCTGGTTGGGGAATTTCGATACCGCCAAAACAGAAGCGGCTCAACAGCACAAATTAATATTGATTAATTTCTCAGGTTCTGACTGGTGCGGCCCATGTATTCGTTTGCGAAAAGAAATATTAGAATCGGCAGCATTTGAAAATTATGCGGCTGATCATCTTGTATTGGTCCGTGCCGATTTCCCGCGTCAAAAAAAGAACCAGTTAAGTAAAGATCAGACTAAAATGAATGAAGCACTGGCCGACAAATATAACGCGGACGGCAAGTTTCCCTATACCGTACTAGTTGATGAGAAAGGAAGGGTATTATATAAATGGGATGGCTTTCCTAACGAAACACCAGATGAATTTATTTCACAGATCAACAGCGCTGATGCTTCACACTAAAAAATAACAAGCAGGAAGGCCTTTCAATTTTACATATCCGTTGTCACCAGTTCAGGCAGATGCCGTTGAAACAGTAAGCTTATATGTTTCTTCAAGAACGGCAATCAACGTTTCCAGCTTTACCGGTTTTGGGATATAATCATTCATGCCGGCGTTTAAACATTCTTCGCGGTCTTCTGCCATAGCGTTTGCTGTCATTGCTATAATAATAGGCTGCTTTTTATAATGCTTTCTGATATAACGGGTGGCTTCGAGGCCATCCATTTCAGGCATTTGTACATCCATCAATATAACATCATAGTACTTACTATCCAGCATTTGGATAGCCTCTTTACCGTTGGTTGCCAAAACAGATTCATAACCTAATTTTTCGAGCACTTTTAATATCATTTTCTGGTTAATGAGGTTATCCTCGGCTACCATAATGTTTAAAGGAAAGGTTGTTGCAAAATCCTTATTCAGCAAGCGGGCTGGCCTTTGTTCAGGCTCAGCCTGTTGGGCATGATATTGTAGTTCGGCTAATATAACCCGGCTTAATTGCAATTGTTTAACCGGTTTCGTTAATACTGCTTTAAATAATCCGGGGTTCTGTTTTAGTGTTTCGTTTCCGATAGAGCTCAACAGGATAATGGGAAGGTCTTTATATAATATTTTTATTGAGGTACTTAAATGTACTCCATCCATTCCCGGCATCTGCATATCGGTTATTACCAGGTCAAATGCTGCCTGCGTCTTCAATAGTTGCAAAGCCTCCACTCCCGATGAGGCCATCACAGTTTTAAGCTTCCAATGCTCCAATTGTAATTGCAAAATACGGCGATTGGTTGCGTTATCATCTACTATCAGCACCCTTCGGCCTTTAATTTCTGCCATATCGGGTGTCTCGTATATTTGTTTTTCTTCCTTCCTTCCTTTACACTTTATAATAAAGCTAAACGCGGTTCCAACGCCCGGCTTGCTGGTAACAGCAATTGTGCCGCCCATTAATTTTACAAGGCGGTCGCAAATTGCGAGTCCCAGTCCCGTGCCGCCATATTTGCGTGTAGTAGAGGAATCCACCTGTGAAAATGCCTCAAATAAATGGGCAATCTTTTCGTCCGGTATCCCTATACCGGTATCCCGTACTTCAAAACCAAGCTCAATCTCATCATTATCATGTTCGCCGACAAGTGTTACGCCTAAAAACACATCTCCCTCATGGGTAAATTTCATTGCATTGCCAAGCAGGTTAATCAATACCTGTCGCAGCCGCATGCCATCGCCTATTAGTTGTACAGGCAAGCGGTTGTCTACCTGGTACATCAGGTCAATCTCCAGTTCGGCTGCTTTGGCAGCAAAAAGATCAAGCACCTCTTCCACACAATGACGCAGATCAAAATCATGCGGATCGAGTTCCATTTTACCGGAGTCTATTTTAGAAAAGTCTAAAATGTCATTTATTACATTCAGTAATGCTTCGCCGCTGTGAAGTATGGTTTGTGAGTATTCACGTTGTTCAGGACTAAGCTCGGTTTCATTCAACAATGAAGCCATTCCCAGTACCCCGTTCATTGGCGTTCTGATCTCATGACTCATGGTTGCCAAAAACACACTTTTTGCCTGGTTTGCTTTTTCAGCTTCCTCACGTGCCTTACGCTCACCGATCGTCATTTGAGCCAGTAGTTCTGTACGTTCTTTAACCTGCGTTTCAAGTATTAATTGTCTTAATTTAATGGATCGCACCCGGTATTTAAAAATTCCATAAACACCACCTATAATCAGCAACACTACCAATGTTTCAAACCACCACGTTAGCCAAAACGGAGGGACAATAGTTATTTTCAGGGCTTCGGTAACGGGCGACCACAAGCCAGCACTATTTTTGTATTTTATTTTAAACAGGTATTCGCCTGGCGGCAGATTTGTATAAGAAGCGGTATTTCTACTGCCAACGTTATTCCAGTCAGCGTCGAATCTATCCAGCTTAAATGCATATTGTTTTTTTTCGGCCGAGCCATAATCCAAAGCTGCATATTCCAGTGAAATTACCGATTGTTTATAATTTAAAGTAATGGCCCGGGTATCAGCAATATCCTTTTTCAGCGGCGAATTGTCATTACCGTTTTTTGCGATTTTAAGCGGTTTATTAAATACCTCAAAAGATGTTATCAGCAAAGGTGAAAAACTGATCGGCTTTAAAATCTGGCTGGGATAAAATGCGTTAAACCCATTGATGCCACCAAAATATAATCTTCCATCACTTGCTTTTAAAGCCGAATGTGGCTTAAATTCATCACCTTGTACCCCATCTTCAGTAGTATAATTTTTAAAAGTGTTATTAACAGGATCATACATAGAAAGTCCGCTATTTGTACTAATCCAAAATTTACGCTGATCATCCTCCCTTATTGCATAAATTATGTCACTTGCCAAGCCATTCTTTTTGTTGAAAACCCTAAAATGTTTTGATCCGGGATCAAATAAATCCAGGCCTGATAGCGTACATACCCATAAATGACCTTTACTATCCTCAAAAATATCAGTTACTCCATTATTACTCAGACTATTCTTATTTTCTTCATGCACAAAGTGTGTAACAGTATTCGTTTTTCTGTCTAAAAGATCAAGGCCGGCATCAGAAGTTCCTATCCACAAATTTCCTTTGCTATCTTCACATAATGAATAAATGTAATTGCTGCTTAAACTGCGGGGATCATTAACATCAAACCTGTAGTTTTTTATTGTTTTCGTTATTGGATCATAGCTATCTAACCCACCGCCAAAAATAGTTATCCAGGTTTTCTTATCCCTGGTATGTATCAAATTATAAACATTATTACCAGCTAAACTCTGAGGGTTTGCAGGATCTCTGTTTAAATAAGTAAATGTTTGCGTTTTAGAATTCAATATGCTAATCCCGTTTCCCCAGGTACCGATCCATAAGTTACCATCCGCATCCTGGTTAACTATCAATACATAATTACCGGAAACACCATTTTTCCCTGCGGGTTGCTGTTTATAATGTGTAAATGTCCCATTTTGCGGATTGAACTTATTTAATCCCCCGCCATCGGTTCCAACCCAAACGTTCTTTTCGTTATCTTCGAAAAGCGAAAGCACAAAATTATTTGACAAACTGCTTGCTAAAGAATTATGCCGGTAAAAGGTAAAGCTATCTTTAGCCTTTTTAAACAGGTTAACCCCTCCACTAAACGCACCTAACCACATATTATCTGATCTGTCTCTACATATCGAATAAATAGAATTCCCGACAATACTGTTTTCATCAACTTCGTCGTGATGGTAATTATAAAAATTGCCGGTTGCTTTATTTAAAATAGAAAGGCCGCCATTTTCTGTTCCTATCCATAAATTTCCTTCTTTATCCTTTCGCAGGCTATAAATGGTATTGCTGGATAAACTGTTGGCATTTTGTTCTTCATTTCTAAATCGTTTAAAAGTTCTCTTTTCTTTATCAAACAAATACAAACCGTCATCCTGCGTGCCGATCCATAATTGGGTTGGACTTTCTTCGATAATACACATCACATTAGTACCGGATACAATGTTGCTTTGGGGATCTTTAAACGGACAACTTGAGAATGTGTTATTTTTCCGGTTATAAAGGTTTAATCCACCTTTTGAGGTTCCAATCCACAATTTATTGGGAGAGTCTTCAAATACAAAACGAATGTTATTATCATTTATGCTGTTTTTATCAAGCTGTGAATTAATATGATGCTCAAATATTTTTTTCTTTAGATTATAACAATCCAGGCCACCATTTTGAGTAGCAATCCATAAGGTATTATCTGCACCATAGGCAAGCCGGTTGATAATATTATTTGAAATGCTTTTTGGGTTAAAATTATCATGCATATATCTAACAAAGCTGCCGGTATTTCTATCATACATGTTTAAACCGCCTTGTGTAGCTACCCAAATATTGCCGTTTTTATCTTCCACAAGATCACTAACCATATTGTTGCTTAATGAACTGCTGTTTTTAGAGTCATACCGATAGGTAATAAATTTATAGCCGTCATACCTGTTTAAGCCATTACGGGTACCTATCCACATAAATCCGCGGCTATCCTGTATAATGCAGTTAACGTTCATTTGCGACAATCCTTCCCTGGTTCCCAGGTGTTCGAAACTCAGGCTTTGATTTTGCGAAAAACACATGCAGGGAACAGCACACAATAGCATCAATATAATAAGCCTCAATAATTTACCTATGCCGGAAATTTTACACATTAATAAATAATATTAGGTTTACCCGGCTCCATTGAAAAGAGCAAACAAGTTAAAGTATTAATTAAAATGTTATACGTAAATGAATTCAATAGGTTGGTAATAATTAAACATAATAACTTTTTGCACAATACCTAACTTACTCTTTGTTAGTAAAGAACTACTGCGCCACCTTGACAAGCAGTTTCCAATTTCATTAAATCTGTTGATACTAAAACAACCACATTGTCGTATAGGTTGAATAACTTACACAATAAAAACATTGATTGACTCAGGAAATTTATGAAGAATATCATTTTTATTCACGGCATGTTCCAAAACCCCAAAAGCTGGGAAAAATGGATTACCTTTTTCTCTGCTAAAGGGTATAACTGTATTGCACCTGCGTGGCCTTATCATGAAGGGGAGCCTGCTGAGCTGCGGAAAAACCCTGATCCTGAGCTGGGCGAATTAAAACTTGAAACAATAGTTGATGAATTTGAGGATATTGCCGCACGGGTAGAAGACCCTATATTAATAGGCCATTCGGTTGGTGGTTTAATTGTACAGATACTCGTAAACAGGGGGCATGGTAAAGCCGGTGTTTGCATTGATTCCGTAGCGCCAAATGCTATGTTATCTTTTGACTGGGAGTTTTTTAAAAACAGCCTGCTTATCGTAAACCCATTTAAAGACGACACACCTTTTTATACCGATCCCAAAAGTTTTCATGAATCTTTCTGTAATACAATGACTATGGAAGAAACTCAAAATGCTTTTGATGCATACGCTACACACGATAGCAGAAATGTGCTGAGAGATTGCCTGGGAGAAGCCGGAAAAGTTGACTTTGACCTGCCCCACGCACCTTTGTTGTTTATAGCGGGCGAAGAAGATAAAATTGTCCCGGCCGATCTTAATGAAAAAAATTCGGGTGCCTATACCGATGAAACAAGCCTTACTTATTTTGAGAAATTTCCAAACCGCGGCCATTTTATTTGCGGTCAGCCCGGATGGGAAGAAGTAGCCGAATCAGTTGCCGAGTGGCTACAACAGGAAGAAGTAAGCGGTAGTTCCGCTGTTCAGAGCAATTAATATCAAGCATACAGAGTTGATCAAACCATTGCGCCGGCCGCGTGTTGACAATATGTTTTAACAATTACGATAATGACAGACATTGCCCGCCGGTTTCCACAAAATCCTTTATTATCACCCGCTGACCTGCAGGCTAGCGGAGAAGGGTTACATATTGCCTGTCTTTTAAATCCCGGCGTATTTAAATATGATAATAAGATTTGGTTACTGGTAAGGGTTGCTGAAAGACCGGAGCAATCCGAGGTTCATATTTCATTCCCGGTATTAACGGCCACCGGCGAAACCCACATTATGGAAATAGCACTTAGCGATGCTGACCTAATAGCTACAGATGCCCGCGTAGTAAGATATAAAGGTGTTGACTATTTAACCACGCTTTCGCATTTGCGTTTACTTTGCAGTGACGACGGTATTAAGTTTTATGAGCCCGAAGGCTATCACAAGTTATTTGGCGCAGGATCACTGCAAACCTTTGGAATTGAAGACTGCCGCGTAAGTTTTATTGAGGGGAAATATTACCTGACTTTTACGGCTGTGTCTGATTGCGGCGTAGGGGTTGGACTGCGAACCACTACCGATTGGAAAAACTTCGAATCGAAAGGAATGATATTGCCTCCTCATAATAAGGATTGCGCCATTTTTGAAGAAAAAATAAACGGTATGTTTTATGCTTTGCACCGTCCCAGCAGTGTGGATATTGGTGGCAATTATATCTGGATCGCCGAGTCGCCGGATGCCATTCATTGGGGAAATCATAAATGTATTGCTAAAACGAGGAGCAACAGCTGGGATAGTGCCCGCGTTGGCGCAGGCGCAGCGCCTATAAAAACCGAAAAAGGATGGCTGGAAATATACCATGGCGCTAATTTGGAAAATCATTATTGTTTGGGTGCCTTTCTTTTAGATTTGAACGAACCGTCCAGGGTCATCGCCCGCACCGACGCGCCTATCATGGTGCCTAGTGAAACTTATGAATTAAGCGGCTTTTTTGGGCATGTTGTATTTACGAACGGGCACCTGCCGGGTGATGACGGAGATACAATCACTATTTACTATGGCGCAGCAGATGAGTTTGTGTGCGGGGCGCATTTTTCAATAAAGGAAATTTTAACCGCTTTGGGTGTTTAAGGCGAACGCCGTTTGATTACAGATCAGGCAAAATGCTGTACGGTAAAAACCAGCTGGGATTGATCGATTTCATCGTTGAAATTTATATCTCCGCCTTTAAACAACTTCAGTAATTCTTCACTTTTTGCCATTAAAATGAAGAGGTCAAAAGTTAACTTTTTATACTCAGTAATTTCATTCAAGTTAAGATATCCTTTTTCGCCCTTAAGTAACAAATATTGATTGGCCGTAGTCTTCTCTTTGGCATCTAAGTCTGAAATCAGCAAATGATAATATTGATGATATGTCACTTATATCCTACAGCCAACTAACACAAATGTTTACTTTCTGGCGATTTTTGGCTATCTTTTCAGATTAAAGTGGCAATGTAAACCAAAACGTGGAGCCTTTTCCTTCTTTACTGTTAACACCTATTTTCCCACCATGCCGCTTAATAATCTCCGAGGAAATATACAACCCTAATCCAAGGCCTGAGTATTGTCTCCCCGAATAATCTACCCGGTAATAACGATCAAATAAATGAGAAAGTTTATCCGCGGGAATACCAATACCATTATCTTTAACTGAAACTTTAGCCATATCATCTTCTTTTTCCACTATAAGATAAATTTGCTGCGAATCCGGGGCATATTTAACTGCGTTATTTACAAAGTTAACCACTACCTGTTCTATTCGGTTTTCATCAGCATTTACCAGCAAAGTTTGATCCCCCTGCAAAACAACATTGTGAGTACCGGCAACGCGAACATGGGTGCAACATTGTTCGAGCATCTCCGCAATATTAAATGTGGCTTTATTTAATTTCAATTGCCCTTCATTCATACTGTTAACGTTCAGCAAATCATTAACGAGATGGCTTATTTTTTTCATACTCTTTGACGACTGATCTATCAATCGTGCAAGCATTGCCGGGGCCGGATTATCTTTCATCCGGCTAAGCATTTGTAAAGATGCATTGAGGCTGGTAATGGGCGTTTTTAATTCGTGGCTGGCAATACTTATAAATTCATCTTTTTTTCTTAGCAGCTCCATGGTACTTTCTTTCAAAGATTTCTCCCCGGAAATATCCAACACAGTACCGATAAAACGGGTAGCCTTCTCTTTTTTATTGAAATAAGCCTTCCCTTTTGATTTTATCCAACGCAATTTTTGGTCATTAAGTCCGATTGATCGGTATTCTGTATTAAATTCACCTTGGTTAACGCCATTTAGAGCCATTTTTACAGCGTCATCTATCATGGTACGGTCATCGGGGTGTACCTGGTTCAAAAAAACGGTATAGTTAACTTCGTCAGTCTGAGAAAATCCATACAATTCCTTACACCGGTTGTCCCATATTAATTCTTTGGTCAGCGGGTTAAAATCCCAGGCACCTATACCGGCAGATTCAATGGCAAAATGCAATCTTTCCTTACTCTCTGCCAATAACCGTTCGGCTTCAGCAAGGCCTTCCTCTACCTTGCGTTTATCGGTAACATCATGTATGGCAAGCAAGGTTAATTTTTCACCGGTATGAGTTTCAAATTGCCTTGCTGTCAACTCCATTGTTCGCCGCCCTATCGTATTAAATACATGATCTACTTCAAAAGCCTTAAATGACCCGCGGGCAGGCAAAATATTTTCCAATTGATTTCGTAAAACAGCAATATCCCATTGTTTATTGCCGAGTTCATATAAAAAAGTTCCTTCTGTGTCCTCTTCTTTTACCTTAAACATCCTATAGAAACCATCAGACGCCCTTAGTACTTTAAGTCCGTTATCCAGGATAACAAGCGGATCGTGAATGGTATTAAAAATTTCCTCAGAATATCTTCTGGAGCTGTTGAGTTGTTCATTGCGGTCAACCAGTTCAGTATTTACAATAGTGATTTCCTCATTGGTGCTCTGGAGCTCTTCTTTTGAAGTTTCAAGTTCTTCATTCAGGCTTTGCAGCTCCTCGTTTGCAGCTTCCTGTGATTCGGTTATCCTGCGCATATCCTCCCGTGTCTGGGTCAGTTCTTTTTCGAGCTGGTCAATACGCTGCGTCCAGGCGTTGATATTCTCCTGTGAAGCCTTGGAATGTATGTTTATATCGTCTTCCGAAACAGATTTTGAGGACAGCATGCTGTTTTGAAAAAGAACCAGGTAATGTTCTTCTTCTAAATCAGGAAGTGGGATAGCTTCTATGTTTACGTATTGCTGTACGCCGTCTACTTTAAAAAATACACCTTCTTTTCTGACACTGCCTGATTTATTTTTAGCAAGATGCAGCAGGTCTCTTATTTCAAATGAAAGGCCTTCGCGGGCCATTTTTAAAATATTGAAACTGGGCTTTCCGGAGGGCGTGGTAATCCATGGATCTATTTTACCACGAAATTGTATCACATCATACGACTGGTTGATCATCACACCAGCCGGCGTGTATTTTGATAATAACAACGCATCTGCCAGTTTATGAATATCTTTTTCACTGCTTTTGTAATCTACTTGCGGATCTGCGAATTGACCTTTTCTTTTCATCATTTAAGCGTAGTTCATAAAAGTTTTGTAATCGGAATGATATGGAATCCGGACATTTGCGCATGACGTTATCCTTCTGCATGCTATAGATTCCATCTTTAAAACACCTTCAACTGCGGTCGGCAAACAGTCTGGCGGCATAATATCAATATAATCTGGCTGTATTTGTACATTGTCTGCTATTAAATGTACCTGGATACCGGTAAATTTTTGAAGTATTTCAGGTAAATAACTTTCATCTGTTGGGTACAAATACAGCACATAAACATAGGCCATGCGAGATTTTTGAGGGATGGCTTTTGAAAATAATTTAAAAGCCTCCAACCCGCCCGCAGAAGCTCCAAACCCAACAACAGGAAATTGATGTTCAACACTGGGCGAAGCGGTATCTTTAGCAGGTATCGGCATAAACTTTTATAAATTACCGTTAAGATCGCCGGTAAAGAATTTTGGCAATGATAAGAGTATGACTAAATATTAGCTACTTGAAGTTTTGACAACTAAAATTCTAAATTACAACTTTAAGAATATTAGCGATTATTTCACTTACTACGATAATACGACAGGTAAATATTCAACTCAAATATCTGAAAACTAAATGAGAAAATTGAGGTTCTACTGCATTAAAACATACATATGCATATGAAGAAACTATTTACACTTGCTTTGCTCATTAACACTGCCTGTGCATTTGCGCAAAACATGCCGAAAGCTTCAAATTCACCTCATGTAAATATACCGCATGCACCGCATCAAAGTACCGTTTCAAAGGACACTACTATTGAATCAGATACTTCAAAAGAAAATAAAGAACCCCGATATTTTTATTATTCCGTTAATGCCAACGTATTTGTAAACTCAAGGGGCGGAGCAGGTAAAAGATTTTCGCCCTCATTTGAGGTTGGCCGCACATACGGCATTTTTGATATCGGGCTGGCTACGGGCAGGTTAAATTTGATTAGCAGCGGGGCGGACACAACCAGGTTTCTTGAATTTAGGCCCACGATTAATATTTTTTCGAAAGGAAGATTTGCAGAAGCCCTTTGTATAGGCGGAGGATATGTATTTAAAGCAAAACAGGGTTTAATGACCGAAATTTGTAACAGTATAAATTTTAATATAAGCGAAAACGTTGCTATTGCCGTTTTACAGGGTTATTATTATTTTGACGGAACCAATAGCAGCCGGGGCACACAATACATGGGATTTAACTTTACCTATAATTTCCTTAAAAAGCACAGTGTTAACAAGCAACGTAAAAGAGCGGCATTGGTAAGCGACAACTAGGAAGTAGTATTGCTGTATGGCTTATCTTTTAAAAAATAGCGGATAAAACAATAACAGAGATAGGTTATTACCGGTGCAGCCAAAATATCAATTGAGTAATGAATGTGCTGAACCAATAATAAAACGGCTACTGTCACAACGGCAAAAAAGGCAATTATTTTGTCTGTTCGCTTTTCCAGGCACAACATTATCAATGTAAGTGTGGCCGTATGGCCCGAAAAAAACAAATCTTTTGTAATATTTGCCTCGCCATAAAAAACCCCTGTGAGCGGATCTGT
>JAQNCM010000389.1 GCA_029237615.1 Mucilaginibacter sp. | reverse complement strand
GTTTAAAAACTCACTTTATTATTAATTCGCAGTAAGTCAAAAATACAGATGTCAGGAGAAAAGATTCTGCGTTAACTGCCAAATAAATTATAGTTTGGCGCCATAAAAGCTGCTTACATAACCTGTTGAGTTCAGTTCATATTTGATGTCATCCATAGCCGACTCAAACAAAAGCTATTTTGACTACAACAACAGTAGATTTAGCTACATCTGTTTCTTTATTGTTGCGGAACTTTGAACTAATAAAAAACCAGGAAAATGAAAATTATAGTAACAGGTTCGTTAGGACACATCGGTAAACCACTAACTGAGGAGTTAGTGCAAAAAGGGCATACGGTTAGGGTTATCAACAGCAAGCGCGAAAAACAAAAAGAGATTGAAGGATTGGGTGCCACCGCTGCCATCGGCACATTGGAAGACGCTGATTTTCTTACGACAACCTTTACCGGCGCAGATGCCGTGTATACAATGGTACCGCCGGCCAACTTCTTCAATCCTAATCTCAACATAATGGAGTATTGCACGGGAACCAGCAATAATTTGCACACCCATTGAGCAGTCGGGCGTAAAGCGTGTGGTTCCCTTAGCAGCATTGGTGCTCATTTTTTTTGGAACCTGCTTTGCAATTTTACACGCAAAAGCTTTTTGGAGAGAAGACGGTAACCAGAATACTGATAATTACAATACATACGTATTAAAGTAAGATAGAAAAGCTATCAAAGTAGCTTTTTAAAAAGTGCTCCCGACGAGATTCGAACTCATATCGATGGTACCGGAAACCATAATTCTATCCATTGAACTACGGGAGCATTGTGGCTGCAAATATAACTTATTTCGCTGTTTGGGAAAGTTCAATTATAAATATCCCTGTTTTTTTAGATAAGCTACCCAAACCTCAAAACCTTTCGGTTTAATGTGTAGCCCCTCATAGCTGTACTCCGGTATGAGGCGTTGATCTTTACTCAGAAACAGCGGGAATATATTAATGAAGGTGTAATTTCCAACTTTGGCGTTGTCCTTATACAATTTATTCAATATCAACACATGCTCTTCTTTATCATAATGTTGGGGAAAGTGTGGCATCGTTGGGTTAACCGGCAAAACGCTTTCAACATAAATTTTGGTTTGGGGACAAGCCGCATGAACCCGGTTTACAATTTTCAGCATATTATCTGCTATTACACTATCAGGGATGTCCTTGCCAATATCATTTATGCCACAAAGTATAAATAGCTTTGACGGCTGCCGGTCGGTGACGTCTTTTAATCGCTTCAAAATTCCATAGGTAATATCACCACCTATACCACGATTTATTACGGTTGAATCATTGAGGAGCTTTTTCCAATTACCCATTTCAGTTATGCTGTTCCCCAAAAAAATAATCCGGCCGGTTACAATAGGCTCTTTTTGAAATACCGCTAACCTTTGTGGCGTATGGTCGGGTATAAAAGGTATCGTATCAAAAAGATTTTGATTGGTGGGCGTTTTTTGTGCCTGCACTGCAAAAGGAAGAAGCATGAGGAAATACAACAAACTTTTCATGGGATATTTTTTTAATAAAATCAAATTTATAGAAATCGGCTTAATTTAACGATTACCATTATTGGTATCAAACCCCTTCAAGCCCATATCGCTTTAAAATATCCAACGGAACGCCCTCCCATTTACCCGGCGAGTTGCCTTGGTAGCATATATCCTGTATCAGGTTTTTTTAAAAACCGTTTTTCATTCAAACGTAATCGCCGTTGAATGTGCCTGATTTGATATAGACAGCATTCCGAAACTTAAATTTGATCGTGATGAAATTGTGAAAGAAACATTACATACCATGCGCGTGCAGTTGTACCATTACCCGATAGGATATAATTTACTTCCTGATAAATTTGCATTAACGGAGATTCATGTGCTTTATGGAACACTGCTTGGTAAAAAACTCGACATCAGTAATTTTACAAAAAAACTGATTGCTTTAGGGCTATTGAAAAAAACAGATGAAAAGCGAAAAATAGGTCCGCATCGGTCTCCCCACCTTTACCATTTTGATAAAGAACGATACGACTGTGCGCTAAAAGAAGGCTTGGTATTTAAGCTGATTTATTAATTAATTTTGAGACGTTACACAGGCATACCTGGTGTTTTATTAAATCGCCTTAAATAATTCTAAAATGTAGTCTTGTAATCTTTGACGCTATTCATTATTGTTAAAAAAATAATTCTAAGATCAAGCAGAAAAGACCAATTCTCCAAATACCAAACATCTGCTTCTACCCGTTTCATCATTGCCTCTGTAGTGCTTGTTTCACCCCGAAGTCCCCTGGCTTGTGCCCAACCGGTAATTCCTGGTTTTAAAAAATGCCGCACCATGAAACTATCAATTAATTGCGCATATTGTTCTGTATGACTTAACATATGTGGACGTGGGCCGATTACTGACATGTTTCCTATAATAACGTTAAAAAATTGAGGCAGTTCATCTATACTTGTACGACGTAAAAAAGCCCCTAATTTAGTAATCCGGCGGTCATTGCGGGTTGCCTGTTTCTTATCAGATTCCTTATTTATGCGCATACTTCTAAATTTATAGCACATAAAAGGCTTATTATCCCTACCGGATCTTACCTGCTTAAAAAATACCGGACCCGGGGTTTCAAGTTTTATTAATATCGCTAATAAGGGGAAAAGCCAACTGAAGAAAAAAACAATTATAAAGATGGAAAAAAACACATCAAACAAACGTTTAACAAATCGGTTAAGCATGTTCTCAAGGGGTTCGGGCCTAACAGATATAATGGGAATATGCCCGAAATTTTCAACTAAAACAGGCTTTATTCCATAATCATAATATTCAGGGACAAATTTAAAACGAATCAGATTTTTATCAGCGTCTGTAATTAATTGCTCAATTTTGTTTTTTTGGGAGATCGGTAATGTGCAAAATATTTCGTCAATGTTATTGTTCAATGCATAATTTATACAATCATCGGTAAAGCCCAGGTATTTTTCCTTATCCTTAATCGTCCCGGGATTATCATCAAAAAAACCAATCAATTTATATCCAAAAGTAGGATTATCAAAGAGAACTTGAAGATCCTTTGCAACTCGTCCGTGCCCGATAACTATTACATTTCTGAGATCATATAGGCTTACATTGAGACTTCTGCGTATAATCAGGAATATAAGTTTCCATAATACAAGTAAAATTCCAAATAAAACGGACGAATAAACTAGATATCCACGGGTTATAAAATAAGTTTTAGTACCGATTATTACCATTATAACACAAATAATGCTAATAAAGAGCACGTATGTCTTGATTACGTTGTGATAAGTTTTAATTGAATCTTTATATAAAACCTGTTGATATAAACCGCTGATATTAGCTGACAACAACCAGGTAAGGTTAAAAATTAAGACAAAAGGTAAATAATATGGATTATGAATCCACGAAACATGTTCTTTCCCTTCAATATAATAAGCTATTATCATCGCGATATTTAAGCTTATATAATCAAAAGTTAAATTAATCATTTTAATAAATGTAGCGTATCTGTGATTCATGAAATGACCTATTGTAAAATGAAAGATGGGTTATTAAAATATTGGAAAATTACTTTCAAGATTAACATACTATTTAATATAGCTGAGCTTATTAGTGAATATCATATTTAAATTATCGTTTTAAGACAGGTTTTAAGTTTTGTTCTAAATTTATTTTACAAAACCTGCGTAATAAAATCGTTCATAATATTATTCAGATTAAGATATTTCTCTGCGTAGCTGCGGGCATTATTTCTCATTTTCTCAACCTCAGATTTATTTAAGCTAGTTTCCAAAATTTTTTCTTCCAGCAACTCCGGACTTTCAGGCGGTACAATATGTCCCAAATCATACTCTTTAATTACTTTATATAACGATGTATCGGGATAACTGGTTACAATACATATACCACCAACTGCGAGTATCGTTGACAATTTTGACGGCATTACCAGGTCTTCTGCATTTGCTTTTTGCAAAATCAAATGAACATCAGCCATATTTAAGAACTCGTTAAAAACATTTTTGTCCTGAACCGGAAGAAAAGAAACGTTTTCCAACGCTTTATCTTTAACTATTTTAATAAGCTTGTTTTTGTAAGGACCTGCCCCGCAGATAATAAACTTAATATTTTGATTATTTTTAAGCTTTTCGGCTGATAGCAGAATATTTTCTAATCCTTGTTTTTCTCCTATAGCGCCCGAGTAAAGGTATATTATATTATTTGATTCATATCCCCATTTATTTTTCAGTTTCTCGCGTTCGGGAATAGGATAAAAGTAAGAAGTGTCTACCCAGTTCGGAAAAAACACGACATCCCTGTTTACCTTCATTTTAATTCT
>JAQNCM010000350.1 GCA_029237615.1 Mucilaginibacter sp. | reverse complement strand
CCCATGTCATCTGCCACAATCAGTATGATATTGGGTTTTTTGCCTTGGGCATTCACCTGCTGCCAGCCTGTGGCTGCCAGCACCAATGTAAGCATGATCATTATTTTCTTCATTTTATTATTTGCTTTTAGGTGTTACTGAAGGCTCTATCGTTAATGTTTGCGGGGTGCCGGGGGCTTTGTGTATCCTTCGTTTAAGCACATCATCACAATCAATAAACGGATAGATATTGTTTATTTTAGCTTGTTCATCAAACAAAGCCTGTAATTCCTTTAACTTTTCGGGATACTTTTTAGCGAGATCAATGCGCTCGTTAAAATCGTTGTTGAGATCGTAAAGCTCCCAAACCTCATTATTGAAACCGCTCGATGGCGCTGGCGCTACGCCTTTGTTATTGGCCATATCATTAAAGTCTGGGTGATGATAAACTTCTGCTTTCCAGCCATCCTTGAAGATGGATCTTGATCCAAAAATGTAATAGTATTGTATATGATGCTGCGGCGGTGCATCGGCATGATCAAATGAATAAACTAACGAAGTACCCTGCAAAGTATCCTGCTTAATACCCCTGATATATTCTGGTGGTGCAATGCCCAGAGATTGTAAGGTAGTAGGTAACAGATCGTTCACATGCCCATATTGCGTACGTATACCTCCTTTATCTTTGATGCTTTTTGGATAAAAAATAATTAGCGGATTCCGTGTTCCACCTTCAGCATTAGCGTCCTGCTTCCAATATTTAAAAGGTGTGTTTGCCGCTTGCGCCCAGCCCAAAGGATAATTTCCTTCTTTCGCATCGGGCGTACCTATTTCACCTATTTTGTCTAAATTGTATTTAATATTTTCCTGTTCAGCAAGTGGCCTGCCAAAAAGCGGCCTGTCAATATCGCCATTAGGCGTTCCTTCCTTGCTTGCTCCATTGTCACCAATCACTGCGAATATCAGGGTGTTATCCAATTGGTTGCTTTGTTTCAGATAATTTACCAGTCGCCCTACTTCATGGTCAGTATAAGTCAGATAACCGGCATATACTTCCATAAAACGTGCGTAGAGTTTTTTCTCATCAGCCGACAAACTGTTCCATTCCTTTATATAAGAATTACGTGCAGGTAATACCGCATTGGCAGGAATGATACCCAGCTTCTTTTGTCTTGCAAATACCTGTTCCCTGAAAACATCCCACCCACCATCAAATTTTCCCTTGTACAAGTCGCTCCATTCTTTAGATACCTGGTGAGGTGCATGGGTTGCACCCGGAGAATAATATAAGAAGAACGGTTTATTAGGAGCAACTTTTTGTTGCCTTGTTAAATAGAAAATCGCTTTATCCGTAATCTGCTCATTTAAATGGCGACCATCGGGTTTTACGTGGGCATTATCTTCTACCAGGTCGGGTTTATATTGGTCGGTTTGTGAACCCAGGAAACCAAAAAAATGATCAAAGCCCTTGCCACCCGGCCAGCGGTCAAAAGGACCTGCATCGGTGGCGTCCTCATCGGGCGTTAAGCCATATTTTCCTACTGCAAATGTGTTGTAACCATTCTCGCGCAATATCTCAGCAATAGTGCCCTTGTCTGACGGAATGCGTCCGTCATAACCGGGAAATCCTGCAGATAAAATAGTATGCGCAAACCCGCCCATGTGTACATAATGAGCATTACGTCCGGTAAGCAAAGCCGCACGGGTTGGTGCGCAAATGGCACATGTATGAAAATTAGTATAGCGCAGGCCATTAGCTGCAAGGCTGTCAAATGTGGGAGTATTGATTACCCCGCCAAAGGTGCTTGACGCACCAAAGCCCACATCATCCAACAATATCCATATTACATTAGGTGCACCTTTTGGCGCTTTAATTTGACTCGTCCAATCTTCCTTAGACTCGGCGAGCGTTCTGCCTGTTACACCTTTAAATGGTTGCTGTTGTTGTGTAAAATTCTGGACATGCGCCGTCGAATAGAATCCACCGGCAACTATTGCCGCGGCTAAGGCTAAAGTTTTTTTATTGATCATTTTTTAATGTTTTAAAGTATTTCCTTGATTTTGTTAAAAACTGGTTCGTCATTTTCGAATTCTCAGAGGCCCTGTTTCAAATTCAGGTTTTAAGGCATCTTCATTTACTACCGGACCCTGCTTCGCTAATTCACTGCCTTTCTTTTTCGATTTGAAAATTGGCCATGGTAACTGAGCATACCACTCAGGATGTAGTACCTTGTATTTGTAAAAAGGCTTATCGCATTTTGTACTGGAATTCGCAAAAGTTACAATGAGCGTTTTCAATGCTTTTACAGATAAGGCCGGATAGCCGAGACCTATGTAAATCAGAATGATGGTTAAATATGTCTGCGAGAAAAAGAAGGTATAAATAATGTTCTGCCTGCTGTCCATTGCCATGTCCATATTGGGGGCGGAATGATGCGTGCGGTGTAAGCACCTGGCTTGAGGGTCGATCTTCATGACGAATGATTTAATAAATACCTGTTTAATTAAGAAGCGTGCAGATTAGCCATAGGCCTCCGGCTATTAATATTAATGGGATGATGCCAACAACTCTTATAAGTACTTTCTTTCCTGGCAGTTTAAAATCGTTATGTGTCATAATTGACAGTTTATTGGTATTAATGTTCTTGTATTTTGGTTAAAGGTGGATTTACCCATGAGCTTTTGTCAGCCAGATAGTTATCAGTTGGCACGTATATCCGCAGCGTAACATTAAATGCGTCAGCGGGCGCAGGCAGCCAGTTTGCTTCTTTCTCCTTGCCGGGATCATCATGTTGCACATAAATATCCAGAGAACTATCAGCATTAAACTTTAACGGGTTGCGGTCACCAATTGCATAGCGCCTGATCGGGTTATCGGTCAAATACCTATCCTTATCATATAACGTGAGTGACCAAAAGGCCCGTGCCGGAGGCAGCTTACCGGAATCAAAATGGATTACATACTTATTTTTACCATCCAAGGGCTCATTGTTTGCATCTTCTGAATAACCGATATAGGTGGCTTCTTCAGGGGGAAGCGCACCGAGCCCTTTATAAGCCACTACAGCCCTGGTTAAGTAATCAGTTTTATAATTTCCTATTTTTGCACCGCTTTGTGGTTTAAAATCTCCTGTGGCTTTACGCGGTGAGTTTTCAAAAGCCTCGTATATCTGGTCGGGTATGTTTTTTAATGCTGCTTGTGTTTCAGGATCAAACCCATTTAAATCAAATTTAGCACCAGGCTTTATACCAATATCTGCAAAGCTCTTAAGGGCGGCAGAGTCAGCGGCAGATCCCGGGTTCTTAACCAGCAATTCATCCAGATAATTGAAAAAAAATTCTACCGGCGTTTGCTTTACCGCTTGTACCACTGTTAACCGGTGGCTTTTTACCGCATTTAGCTGCGGCAGATCACTGGTGTAGATTGTTGCCTTTCTCGCCGGGGCAACAGCTTCCTTTCCCCATTCGCTTAAAAGAGTCAGCTTAAACTGGTCCTGAATTTTGCTTACAAAATTCACCTGGTCGTCAGAGCTATTCACCTGTATCCTCCCGATTATCCAAACCAGGTCTGTAGGAGATTTTACCTCTTTTAACCCATCCGGAATAGTGCCTTTCCAATGTGGCCCGGTAATCACATAAGTTTGTGCATGAGTGCCAGTTGTACGTTTGCCAAATGAAGCAAAAACGTTGGTCCACGCATCCATCAGCGGTACTACAAAGTAACGCTCTTTAGTATCGGGAATGGTTAATACCACGGCATCATCGCCCAGGTCTAAAAACGCGGATGAGTAATTGGTATCGTTATTGGGCGCCACAACTAACCGTGAGGTATGGTCAGGGAATTTATGCCCATGAACAAATACATTGTTGGCCGAGCCACTTGCCAGGCGGGTAAAATCTGTCAGTACAATGGGCAAACCATAAATATAGGCTGCCTTTGCCTTCTTTATCGCTTCATCCTTTGACAATTTTTGAGCATTACTATTGAAAGCCAATAACAGGCTTAAAGGAAATATTGCAAGATTTTTTAATTTGATTTTCATATTTCTCCAATTTTGAAATTGATTAATAGCCGGTATTTTGGGTGAGTTGCGGATTTAAGCTGATTTCGCTTTGCGGAACAGGAAACAGATAATTTTTGGCACTTATATTAGTTTTTGTTGCCACTTTCGATACCGCCTGAACCAACTGACCTGTCCTGACCAGATCGAACCAACGCTGTGCTTCCTGTACAAACTCACGTCGTCTTTCGGCATATAACGAATCCCTGAAATTTGATTGAGAAAGGCCGGGCGTAAGATTTCCTGTACCGGCACGGTTTCTAACCAGATTGATAGAACTGTAGGCTTCGCTTATTGGTCCCTGCGCCTCATTTACGGCTTCGGCATACATTAGCAGCACATCCGCATATCTCAAAATCGGGAAATTAATACTGCTTTGCGCGGGGGTAAGCAATACACTCCTGTCTACGTATTTACCAAAATAAAAGGAGGGGTACACGTTAACGACACCTGTGGTTGGGTTGACTGCTGACTGATAAAAAGTAACCGCTTTGCGGGTATCATTACTACTAAACTGCTTGTAGACCGAGCTGTCCGCAGGTATATCCGCAGGTACATTGCTGCCAAAGCCTGCAAAAGCAGCCCCCATTAATGTACTGCTGTTACCTAATCCGCCATTTGATTCAAATTGAGCTGAAAAAACATGTTCCTTTCCGTTCTTCGTTGCTTTATTGAAAACATCGGCATAATTGGCAAACAACCCGTAACCATAAGGTCCGTTGATGATCTGCTGGGCAATGGCGATGGCATTGACCCAGTCTTTCCTGGTGAGATAAACCTTCAATAACAAGGTTTTTGCGGCCCCGCCTGTAGCTCTGCCAATATTGGCCCCCGTATAAGTTGGCGGTAAGCTTTCAGCATCTTTTAGGTCGGCAATAATTTGTTTATAGACATCAGCAGATGGGTTTCTGTTGGTTTTAAGGCCATTCAAATCAATTGAAATCGGGTCATGTAACACTAATGGCACATCACCCCAAAAACGGACAAGATCAAAATAAAACAACGCCCTTAAGAATTTTGATTCTCTTACCAAACGGTTCCTTACCGTTGTATCCATCTGGATTGGCGGGATATTATCTATGGCTACATTGGCACGGCTGATTCCGGTATAAAATTGCCGCCACATCACCTGCAAACGATCGTCGGAGGAGGTATAAGTAATTGAACTCAAAGCCCGCACATTAGGATTTATTGCAGACGGCCCTGCTGACAGATCATCGGTGGTCATGTCAGTTAAGAAATTAATTTCACGGCCATACATTGGTTGTTCGCCGGGATCAATGGTCAAAGAACCGTAAACTGCCGTAACGCCGGAAATGGCATCAGCCTGTGTTTTAAAAAATTGCTCTTTTACAATAAAGGACGATGGATTTTCACCCAGTTTGTTGCACGAGTATAATGTGCCTGCCACTATAAAAAGTATAAATATTTTTTTCATCTCTAAGTTTGTTTGAGTTAATTAAAGCGTGACATTTAAACCCAATAAAAAGGTTCTGTAATTTGGGTAAGCCCCATAATCAATGCCTTGTGCAGTATTGTTCTGCTCAAAACTGTTCACCTCCGGATCATAACCTTTATATTTCGTCCAGGTAGCCAGGTTTTGGGCAGATATATAAATTCTGACCTGTTTAATCTTGTTCTTGCTGAGCAGATCTTTACTGAAATTGTAACCCAGCACCAGATTCTTCACCCGCAGATAAGAGCCATCTTGTATGTAACGGTCTATCATTTGGGCCACCGGCGAGTTAGTTGCGCGCGGTACGCTATTGCCGGGGTTGGTTGGAGTCCACCTGTTAGCAATGTCTGCCCAGGCATTGGTTGTCAGGTTGGTTATTTCTAATTGCTGCTGTAAGGCATTATAAATTTTGTTACCATAAGAACCCTGAAGGAATACAAGCAGGTCAAAATGCTTATAAGCAAACGTATTGGTAAAACTTCCGATAAATTTTGGCTGGGTATTGCCTAAGGGCACTTTATCAGCGGTGGTTATCTTTCCATCGCCGTTAACATCTAAGTATTTGCGGTCGCCGGGTTTGGTATTTGCTTTGGTATCCAGGGTAGCCGAATTATTGATATCAGCAGCATTCTGAAAAATCCCCGCAGTTTTATATCCCCAAAAAGTTCCCAATGGCAAGCCTGCCTTTATAATAACAGGTTGTAATATTCCTAATGTGGAGCCTGGGACATTTGGGAAGAATGAAGTTTCGCTGCTGCCTAAACTTAAAACCTTATTACGATTCAATGAATACACAACAGATGATTTCCACGTAAATCCCCCCCCGGTTATGTTGTCGGTATTAATACCAATTTCAAGCCCCTTATTTTCAACGCTGCCAATATTTTGCAGAGACGACGAGTAGCCGGTTGATAATGGAATGGGTATACTTAATAAGAGGTCGTCGGTTTTTTTATAGTAAGCGTCAACAACCAGGTTAATGCGATTATCCAATAAACCAAGGTCAAAACCACCATCAAACTGTGTTGTTTTTTCCCATTTCAAATTTGGGTTTGATAACCGGTTAGCTGCAAAACCTGTTACCAATGCGCTGTTAAAGTCATAATTGATCGGACTTAAGGTTGCCAGCGACTGGTATTGACCGATTTCCTGGTTACCAGTTTTACCTGCACTAAACCTTAACTTTAAATTGCTAATAGCACTTATCTGTTTTATAAAATCCTCTTCGCTGGCATTCCAGGAAACACCTGCCGACGGGAAATAGCCCCATTTATTCCCTGCTCCAAATCGCGAAGACCCATCAGCACGGCCCGAAAGCGTTAAATTATATTTATGCTCATAAGAATAATTGATCCGCGCCAGGTATGAATTCAGCGCCCAGCTATAAGCGCTTGATGTTGGGGTAAGCGTTTGCGAACCACTCTGTAAACTATTATAAGTAGTTGCATCCGAAACAAAATTCTTAGAACCGGCTGTTTCAGCTTCACCATTTGAATATTGAGTGGTATATCCAACCAATACATTTAAAAAATGGCCTTTACCAATCGTTTTATCATAGGTAAGTGTGTTTTCATTTAGCCAGGTATTTACAGTTGCAGCACCAATTGTGGCATAGCCAAGCGTGGCGTAGCCATTTGCAGTACTGGCAGGTGCATAGTAATCTTGTTTGGTACCGATCAGGTCTGCACCAAAACTTACTTTAGCTTTTAACCCGGGTAGCAGGGTGTATTCTCCAAAAAAGTTACCTAATGACCGGTTGATGTTGGTTTTGTTGATAACAGCAAGTATATCCAGCACAGGGTTATCCGGAATAGCAGCATAAGGGTTATTTAAATTATAATTGCCATTCTGATCTTTTATCGCAACTGCCGGAGACGTACCTATGATATTAGTGATTACATTGGGGCTGCTCAGGCTGCTGCCGCTTGTATTTGTTGCGGCACCCCGGGTAGTAGAATAACTTGTTGTCGTATTAATCCCGATTTTGAATTTCGAGGAAATATCCCTGTCATAATTTACACGTACAGCATACCTTTTAAAATTTGTGTTTAAAACAATGCCATCCTGATTAAAGTAATTGCCGCTGATGGCGTATCTGGATTTTTCGTCGCCACCTGAAAAAGTAAGTTCATGATTCTGGACAGCTGATTGCCTGAACGCGGATTGCTGCCAGTTGGCACCTTGCCCTAAAACACCGATTTGGGCAGAAGTGAACGAAGGCCGCTGCCCTGTAGAAGTAAGGATATCGTTATGCAGGCCTGCCCATTGTGTGGCATTTAATAAGGGCAAGGTTTTGGTTATCTTTTGTTCGCCGTAATAAACCTGGTAAGAAACATTATTTGTGCCTCTTTTTCCTTTTTTAGTTGTGATAATCACAACACCGTTAGCCCCTCTTGAACCATAAATGGCGGTAGAAGAAGCGTCCTTTAATATTTCGATCGACTCGATATCCGACGGGTTAATCGTAGACAACGCGTTAACATTAGCGCCTGAACCCGCTCCTGTTGACACACTTGAATTGTCATTATATACGGGGAATCCATCAATTACATATAATGGTTCATTTCCGCCGTTTATTGAATTACCGCCGCGGATACGGATACTGGCTGAAGCGCCGGGCTGACCTGAACTTTGCGTTACCTGTACGCCGGGAGCAGAACCACGGAGCAGGTTATCAACAGAGGAAGAAACCTGGTTAAGATTTTCTTTTGGAACTGTGGAGATAGCTCCTGTAACATCCTTTTTATCCTGAGTCCCATAACCTACTATAACCACATCGTTCAGCTTGTTTTCACTTTCTTTTAAAAGTACTTCTACCGGGCTGCCGGTGGCTACAATTTCAACGGGAGTATATCCAATATAGCTTATAATTAAGGTATAGGGAAATTTCTGTCCCGTTATAAGAACAAAATTTCCTTTTTCATCCGTAGCTATCTGATGGCTGGCACTTTTAATGCGCACCGCAGCACCCGGGATGGGTTGCCTGGTTACAGAATCTAATACTTTACCATATAACCTGGAATTGATAAGCGGTTGTATATCAGTTTGTGCAGAAACATTTAAAGTGACAGAGAAAAGGAGAACAAGTAATAGAAGCCTTAAATATAAAGGCGGTTGTTTGGCATGGATATATAATTCCATATATTTAACTGGTTTTATGTTAATGAAGATTCGTTCGTAAAACTTGTATGAAGATCAGTACGTGATTCGCAGTCCTGTCTGGTCGTTCATGTAACAGACCGGCAAGGCTTCCTTGCCGGTTTATTTTTTATTAATTGAGCGTAGCTATTTATTTCATATCAATTGAGTTTGTGGAAAGAGAATAAAATTGATTTTGATACAGCGGGAATAATGATCTATGCCATTACTTAGAGCGATCATCTAAAAAGAATTGCTTAAAAGAAACCGATCAGCAACAACAACACATTCGCTGGCTTGAAAGCGTCATAACAATCGCAGGCACTATTTTATAAGGAGGTAGAAATGCTTCCATTGCGTTTATTTTACCATGCAAATATATAAATATTTTTATAATCTACTAAATCTATAGAATTTATATATTTTAATACCTTTAACAATTACGCCTTCTGAATTTGATACGTCCAAAGGCGTAAAGGGGCTTGAATTTCCCAAGGTGATAGTTACTATAGATGACGAAGAAGCCTGAGGACTTCGGTTTAGTTATGGATTAAAATACCTGGTAAAAAGCTATAACACTCGCTTGCATATTTCGTAAAAAAGCCTCAAACCAAAATCCGGTATTCTCCATGCGACAAAGCCGTTTACAAATTTTGCGAACGGCTTTTTTGTTTTTAATCTAAGAATAGTGAGGCCGGAATCATAAACTTCAGTTGCACCGCTAAATTACCCGGCGGTTGAAACCAACCAACTGCTTTACAGTTTATTTATCGGGTAACAGCCCGTTCTTAAAATATTTATGCAGGTTCCTGGGGCGGTAGCCGGGGTCAGCTTTTAGCCGGTTAAACACGGACTCATCAATGATTTGGGCCGGGTAGTCCAAGCTTTCCACTTTCCGCCATATCTTACCGGTGAGCCAAAAAGTAAAAGTAAAGGAATTGCGTTTGATGCCGAGCGGGTTGGGGATATAGGCGCTGAGTTTGCTTTGATCCAGTTCGAGTCCCCGAAGCCGGGCTTTACCGGCCAGCCATTGGAGGGGCCCGTTGCTGAGGCCACGATCTTCATAGCCGCCGCCGACATTGCAATGCACGCCGGCGAACCACCGTTGCTCCATTTCTTTGGTCTGCTGGCCGGCGGTGCTATCGCCGCTGACCTGCCACAGCGAGGCATCAAAAGGTCTCCTCCGCTCGTCTATGGCGAGCGCCTGGTAGGCGTAGTCAACGCTACTGCTCAGGGTTACATCATGGAACTTATAACGCTCCCGGTTGTACAGCTTCCATGGGGGCAAAGGAATGCCCAGCGCACCTACGGTATCCCATACGCCGATCATTTTGATGCGGGTGATGTCTTCATAACTGTAATTGGCACGGAAGGAACGCATCAGGTCGCTTTCCGGCGCGGTGTATTCATTCCGATCGCGGTAAAGCTCGAAGGCTTTATCGATGAGGTGGAGGTTTGCCGGTTTCAGGATGCCGCAGTTGCGGATAAAGCCGCCGAGGCTGCGCGCAGTGTAGGCGCCGCGGCTGAAACCAAAAATATAGAGCTCATCGCCAGGTGTGTAGGTCAGGACCAAAAAAGTATAAATGTCTTTGATCTTATGGTCTATGCCGAGCCCGGTAATGCCGCCGAACAGCTTATCCTTCCAGCTGTAACCGGTGCCAACGCCGGTATCATACACCTTCAGCTGCAGGGTCCCGTCTGCCGTGACCGGTGCAATGGCGTTATACAACAAACACACGTTGGAGTCGAGCGGTTTTCCGTCTTCGCCTTTATCACCGGGTTTATCCCAGGTACCATCGCTACAGGTGATCAGCCTTTTCATTTGACAATCGCTATTTGATATATAAATATAAGATCATTTTGATAACAATGACTTATATTAGAGGAACTTAAACTCATTTTATAAAATTCAATATCACTGCGCCGCCGGGATCCAGGTTGATCTGGTTAAGCAGATTCCAGAACTATCAATCAAAAACGACAAGTAAACGAGGCAAGACATTGGCACCCGATTCCGGAGACATCCGGATAGCGACGTCAGACCTCCACAACCTGAATTTTCAGCATTCACTTCCACATCTTGTATCAGAGACAAGTGAAACAAAAAAACAGCTGATACAAATAAAAGTAAACGCCTGTTAATAAGTAAATTAACCCAATCGAATGAAACAAGCCGAAACAGCCTGAAACATGTCTGGTCCTGCAATAGAAAAGAATGGAGAAAGTATGTTCGCCACAAATAAGCCTGTTTTGATTTGCTTATTTAGAAATTGCTTCATTCTTCGCAATGAACGATAGCGGTAAAGCCGTTACACGAACTTCTCTTTTGGGCCGACAGTATCTCACGCCAAGACTAAGATTTCAAAATAACTTCCCCAATTGTAGTATAAGGAACAATTGTTATGAGGAAGTTATTTTGAAAAATTACCTTAGTTAAGGTAAGAATAATAATTAATTTAATTCGATAATTAACTCTTCTTTAGGGCGACGAACTTTTTTCATGTTTGCCAGCCAGTCGTTGGCTGTATCCCGGTAGCCCAGTGCCATTAAAGTTGTACTGCGCAATCCTTTTTCACGCAATCCTAATAGTTTATCCAATTCTGCGTTTACAAATCCTTCCATTGGCGTAGCGTCTATTTTTTCGATGGCTGCTGCCGTAGTAGCGACACCGAAAGTCAGATATGTTTGTTTGGCCGCCCAATTAAACTGTTCCTCCTGCGTAAAAGCTGAAAACATATCCTTCAGCCGGTTTACATAGTCTGTTAAGGCATCGGCCGGAAGGTTGCGCTCGCGGACGATCTGGTCGTAAACATAGTCGATTTTTTCTGGCGTAATACTGTCCCAGGCGGCAAAGACTAACAGGTGTGAAGCCTCAGTAACCTGTGGTTGATTAAAGGCAATCGGTTGGATTTTCTCCAATAATTTTTTGTCTGTGATAACCAGTATTGTGAAAGGCTGTATTCCGCTGGAAGTTGGGGCCATGCGTGCAGCCTCTAAAATAATATCAATTTTCTCCTGGGGAACTCTTTCTCCTGTCATTCTTTTTGTGGCATAACGCCAGTGCAAAGACTCTAAAATGCTCATAGTTGTAGTTTCTTAATTATTAAAAATTTAAGAGTGCGAGTTATTTATTTATTTGGTATTAATTGTTTTCTGGAGGTAAAATTGAAAAAAATGATTTTCTATGAATATTTCAAACAGGATTCAGACGAGACCATTTAGCATCTCACTCATCCTGACGTGATACGGGGCAGGAAAGAAGTGTTATGCTATTCGTGCGTGTGAAGGCACCTTTACCGGGAGATTCCGGCGTGCTCTGTCTGATGCATAAAACTCAAATTATTACGCGAGCGCTCCAAACACCTATGTCCAAGTGTGGACACTTTAACTGGCGGGATCATTGCATTGAAATAAACTTAAAACGCAGCAGATTTATATATCAAATTGTTGCAGGCTCTCATTAGAATCAATCAAGTTCACTTTACGTTTTTTAGCGAAACTGAAAAGATGCGCTTTTCTAATATAATCAATCTGTCTTTCGGGTTTTTTATAGGTGTATAACCACCATAAACCATAGCGAAGACAAAAATTATAGAAGAAAATCGGCAATACAATTCCTGAAGTCCAAACCAAAAGAATAAGGGCGGGAACAGAAGTGAGATGCAAAATATTCATCAGAAAGGTTCGCGCCACAAACATTGCGATAATTTGTACACAATATATAAACAGTGAGTGGTAGCCAACAATGCGAAGAAAACCCAATACATAAAATTTTTGTAAAAAAAATGAGACGTTAAAAGACAAAGCGCACCCCACCAATGCTTCTATAAGAAACAAAAATGGTTTGCTAATTTCCACATTTCTCATTTCAAAATCGGATGGTAACATATTGATTTTGGTGCAATAGTATTGAATAACCAGGAAACTGAACAATAGCGGAAAAAATATTTTCCACGACGTAAATTGTTGCATCTTTTTATCATTCATCATAATATTTGCAAGCAAATCGCCAAGGGAAAAAAAGATATAATACTCAAAGATATCAGTGAATAACCCAGCCTTTATAACATGCATATAGGTTGAAACGACATATAAAAACACACCTAAAATTACCTGCCATACAACAGAGAGTTTTAGGTACGTTTTAAGCAACGCATAAATCGCCCCGATAAAATATAAAGCGTTCAGATACCAAAAAACTCCCGTTCTCCTGGGATTTATAATTAAACTAAAATAATCAACCGCAGTATAGCCGTTATGGGTAAATCTGTTAGCAATTATTTGCAATGTGAGTTGAATAAATCCCCAAATTAATAGCGGATATAAAATATTATTATTGCGATGACCTATATATGCTGCCAAGCCTCTTTTATTTAAACTTTTAGCTATAAGAAGGCCCGATACAATGAAGAAGAGGGGCATTCTGAAACCGTACATAAATAAATCAATATAATGAAAAAAAGGATACCGGTCCAAAGCAAGGCCGTGCCCGCCTAATAGTAAATAACAGTGGCCATATCCTATGAGGATGATACTGATACCTTTGTCGTAATCAATCCAAGCCCATCGCTTTTCTTTTTGAATAAACCGGGAATTAAAGGGGTCCATCTTTATGTTGATAAATAGGTTGTAAAATTTGCTATCGGTCCTTACATATTATTGCTTGATACTTTACCAGATATCAAATCAGGTGTCAGATTTTAAACATACTATATCCGGCAATTTGTTGCGCCGGGCAAATCATAAGAATTGATTAATTGTACCAAAGCTACCGTCGACTTTTAGCGTGGTGGTTTTTTTTCAAGATTTTAGATATATAATAAATAAAAAACAGAAAGATTTGTTTTATGTCGTAAAAAAATATTTCAGCATGCCGTTAAGCCAACTGTTAATATGGATTCAGAATAGCGCGGTCATCATTACCGGTTGGGTAAGTTGATAATCTGGTATCCGCCACTGGCATACATTGCGGAAAGCATTTGTGTACCCGTTTGTTGCTGAAAAAGGAGTGCAGTCAGCAGGAATTTTATAACAAACAACCTTTCAGTCAACTAAACTGAAAATCCATTTGCAAATAAAACAAATAGCTGTATCTTTGCAGTCCCGAACATGCGGGGTATAATAAACGTTTAATAAATTTAATTT
>JAQNCM010000348.1 GCA_029237615.1 Mucilaginibacter sp. | reverse complement strand
TTGACCCCAACAAATTAGTGTCATACAACATAGTTGAATAAGTATGGTTAATGCTATTTGAATGTGCATTTTCTATAACAGTGTTTTCATGATTAAATAATTGATGTACCAAAAAAACCGCAATGATGCTTCGCATCCCATAAAAGCTGAAGCGCTCAGCAAATTCATTCCCAATTATAAACGGTACACTTCGTGGAATTTTGGCCTTTGGTGTTGCAGCTGCAACTATTGTTTCCTCCATTATTTATAATATAAAATTTCTCTAAAGTACTATAATTCCAGTAAATCAAAATTTAATACTGAAAGTCTTGCAATGTTGAAGAATAATAATGTGCAAAAGGGTAAATAGACAGATGTGGTAGTAATATGCAGGTATGCGGATGTGCAAATGTCCAAATAACACGATTCGTGGAAAACCGTAACATCAACTGATAACTTCTGCACCACACTCAAAAACTGCACATCTGCACATCTTCACATCAATTATCCCTCTTCACACTCGCCCTGTCAATTTCAGCCTGTTTTTTAGGATCTACATAATTATCATCCTGGCTGCTGGGTACGTTCCGCATATCCAGGTTATCTACATAAACCCACCTGCCATTTTTTAGCCTATAGCCATCATAACTTAAATCAGGGCCATAGGTGTCGTGCTGATTCTTAAGCTTAACATCAGGCGGAGCGAGATGATCGAATACAATCAGGTTTTGATCCGGTATGTATCGCAACAGCATAGACACATTGCGGTTATATTCAAATACGGCCCTTTTACGTGTTTTACCATTCCCATCAAAAACAGGAAGGCCGAACACTGGCTGATTATCTTTAAATGAAAGCACCTCAATAACTTTTTTGGTTGATTTTACATTATTACCTTTCCAGCCAAGTAAAACATAATACAGCTTCGGTGAGTATACCGGGATAATCTTGTAATATTCTGCTCCAAACCAGGTTCGGTTATCAGTTACCGTGTCTTCAGGGTTTTTAATATCCGGCGAAAAATCATTCAGCGGGTACATTTGCAGGCTTCCGCCCGTATTTAACTGAATTGTTCCATAAAAACGATAACTGCCGTCCATGTTAATAATGGGCCAGCTGATAATACGGAAACGGTTATCAGGGGAATTTATAATATTGATGCTTTTTACAGAATCAAACCGGTAAAGAAATGAATTAGGCATTTTTAAAGCGCTTACCAATGTTTTTATAAAAGCATAATTGGCATTTTTGCGCTCCATGTCATTCTCGTCATTTACAAACTTTTTACCCAATACAGTTAAACTGTCCTCATATTGATGTAATTGGGCAATGTTCTGACTTTCATTTGAATGCTGCGCGAAGATTAATCGCGGTAATATGGCCAATAAGCAAATAATAAGCAGGGGTTTCATTTAATAATTGTTTGGTGGCTAATTTACCCTAATTAACGCAAATTTTCTATAACCATTGCACTTGCACCGCCGCCACCATTACAAATTCCTGCTGCGCCATATTTTCCCTGGTTTTGTTGCAGTACATGCAGTAATGTTACTATGATACGCGCACCCGAAGCACCCAGCGGATGGCCCAAAGCAACTGCGCCGCCATTTACGTTTACTTTTGCAGGATCAAGCTTTAAAAGCTGATTATTGGCAATGGCAACTACTGAAAAAGCTTCGTTGATCTCAAAGTAATCCATATCGCCGGCTGATAAACCCGCCCGGTGTAATGCTAATGGAATGGCTTTCGACGGTGCAGTAGTAAACCATTCAGGGGCTTGTTGTGCATCCGCATATGAAACTATTTTCGCGAGCGGCTTTATGCCCATTTTGTTCGCTTTTTCTTTGCTCATCAATACCAGTGCTGCAGCACCGTCATTCAGGGTAGAGGCATTGGCGGCGGTAACAGTGCCGGTTTTTTTAAACACCGGTTTTAACGCCGGTATCTTGTCAAACTTTACCGCTTTAGGCTCTTCATCCTCGTCAAGTATGGAAATGCTGCCCTTTTTGTCTTTTAACTCTACCGGCGTGATCTCTTGACTAAACTTGCCTGCCGCTTGCGCATTTTGTGCCCGTTTGTACGATTCGATGGCAAATGCATCCTGCTCTTCACGACTGATATTACATTCCACTGCACATAATTCGGCTGCCGAGCCCATGTGGTAATCGTTATAAACGTCCCATAAACCATCTTTCATCAAGCCGTCAATCAGCTGACCGTTGCCTAAACGGTAGCCGTTGCGCGCCTGATCCAGGTAGTAGGGCACGTTGCTCATACTTTCCATACCGCCTGCCACTACTATTTCATTTTGGCCTGCTGCAATGCTTTGCGCCGCCAGCATAATGGCTTTTAAACCCGACGCACATACTTTATTAATGGTAGTAGCCGGCAACGACGGTAAGCCCGCAAAAATAGCAGCCTGTGTAGCCGGCGCCTGACCTAAATTGGCCGACATCACGTTACCCATATAAACTTCTTGTATATGTTCCATATCTAAGCCGGCCCTTTCAATAGCCGACTTGATAACAATAGCGCCAAGCTGTGTTGCCGTAAAGGAGGCTAAACTTCCTCCAAAGCTGCCGATAGGGGTACGTGTGGCGGCAACGATAACTACGTCTTTCATATAAATGTCTTTAATCCGACTACAAATTTAGGGTTTTTGGATGATGAATTTACTATGCATGCATAGTTTTATTAAGTTATTAATCTTAAGTGTACGACCTGATTTTTGATATTTTTAAGGTCACCCATTATTTTTCTTTTTGTTTTTTTTCCTCACAATTAAGGCTTGCTGCAGCAGGTATTCTATCTGCCCGTTAGTGCTCCTGAATTCATCAGCAGCCCAGATTTCTACTTCCTTCAGCACTTCAGGGTTAATGCGTAAGATAAATGCTTTTTTATCGGCCATAATAATTATCTGCTTAGTGCCTTTGGCTTGCGATGAAAAAGGTGGTAGCCATTAAAATTAGTCTTATTACATGTAATTCATTGGTACGTAACATGTCAAAATCTCTTAGCATTCGCATTTTTTTATTAATGATATAATGTTCCGGTATTGACAACAGGATTAACACTGCGATCGCCGCATAAAACAACTAATAAGTTACTCACCATAGCGGCTTTCCGTTCCTCATCCAGCTCGACAATGTTTTTTTCGGACAACCTTTGTAAGGCCATTTCAACCATCCCTACTGCACCTTCTACAATAAGTCTCCGGGCCGAAATGATGGCAGATGCCTGTTGTCTTTGCAGCATTGTATGTGCAATTTCCGGAGCATAGGCAAGGTGCGAGATCCGGGCTTCCAATACTTCAATTCCGGCACGGTCCAAACGCTCATTTAATTCTTTCTCCAATAAAATACTTACCTGTTCCGCACCACCTCTTAATGTGATGCCTGCTGATTCATCTTCAAAATTATCATAAGGAAATGAATTGGCCAGGTGCCTCACAGCGGCTTCACTTTGTATATTTACATATTGCAGGTAATTCTCAACAGCAAATACGGCATTTGATGTATCTTTTATTTGCCATACAATTACTGCTGCTATTTCAATAGGGTTGCCAACTTTATCGTTCACCTTGAGTTGCTGTCCATTTAAGTTAAACGCCCTTAACGAAACTTTCTTTTTAACCGTGAACGGATTCACCCAAAAAAAACCATCCTGTTTTACGGTGCCTACATATTTACCAAAAAGCGTTAACACTTTTGATTCATTCGGATTAACTATAACCAGGCCGGGAAGCACAAAAACAAAATCAATTGCCCCAACCACTACGCCAACTGCGATTTCCATAATTGCAAGAGCACCAATTGTGACGGCAAGTAATATCAAAAACAAAGCAAATGCGGCATAGCCGGATGGAGGGTTAATTGTTTTTTCAGTATTCATGATTCTTGATTTTAAAATGATATTATAAAGATATCATTTTTGATTTTAGAAAAACAAGAAAAAATGATATAACCGAAACTTATATTAATTTTGAGCGGTTAACACGTAAATGGCAAAACTTTCATCTTCACGCCAAAAGGCAATACTGCGCAAATACTCTCGCAATCTTAAATTTTTAATGATGCTGGCAAGTGTTTGTTTAATTGTATTTACCCTTCCAAAGCAGGCCAAATTTAGTTACGATATAGAAAAGGGCAGGATATGGAACCAGAAGGAATTGATCTCTCCCTATAATTTCGCCATATTAAAAACACAGCAGGAAATTGAAAATGACCAGAAAAATGCACTCGCAAGCATCACGCCGATATATCAACTGGATGATGACCTGGGCAATCATGAAATTGATGGGTTTAAAAATGACCTGGAAATAAAATGGCACAACTCGGGCATAAATGACCGGCAAAAAAACAGGTATGTAGTTACCGGGTCTAACTTGTTGGCTGAAATATACCATCGTGGCCTCTTAAATCTTAATCCCAAATACCAGCAAAATAATGAGAACTATCCAATAACCGTCCTGAACAAAAATATTGCAACGGATAAAAATACCGCCGACCTTTTTACAAGGGAAAAAGCCCTGGCTTATTGCGAAAACATATTAAATACCGAAAAAGGCGTTAACAAAGCATTTTTATTGGACCTGGTAAGAAACCGGCTGCAACCTAATTTAACTTTTGATAACAAATTAACCTCCAGGCTTGAAAGAGAAGTTATAGACGGATTGTCAACCACGCGTGGCATGGTGCAAAAAGGGGAGGTGATTGTTGCGAAAGGATCAGTAGTGAGTGATGAGGTTTATCAGAAATTGCAATCCTTTAAAAAAGCATTCGAAGACAATGCAAGAATAAACGGCGACCGGCGCCTTGTTTTGCTCGGGCAATTTTTGCTGGTTGGGATTGCCATTACGCTGCTGATGGTCTTTTTATACCTTTTCCGCAGGGATATTTATGACGATAATCGCCTGGTGAGTTTGATATTGCTGGTAGTAACAGCCATGTTATTCACTTTATCGATAGCTATAAAACTGCAATTACCTAATTTGTATTTTATACCTTATTGCATTGTTCCTATCATCATTCGTATTTTGTTCGATACACGCCTTGCATTAAATATCCATTTACTGGTAGTGCTGATAGCCGGGTTTTTTGTGCCCAACAGCTTTGAATTTGCCTACTTCGAACTTACAGCCGGCATGGTTTCTATTTATAGCATAAAAAACCTCATAAGG
>JAQNCM010000335.1 GCA_029237615.1 Mucilaginibacter sp. | reverse complement strand
AAGTTCTTCTGTTTTCTCTTTCAGAAACCACGCATCCATTTGCGAGTAACCGTCAATTTTAAGCGCCTTCATCCCCCGCTGCAAACGGTCGGCATGCAGATCGGCGAACTTAAGCTGACCTTTCATTAGCCGCATACTCTCAAACAAACCATCACCATATTTGAAGGCTCTGTTATCCAGACTTAGTAGCTTACTCCCTGCAGGAAGTATTTCACCATTAAAATTAATAAAAACTGGAGCCATATGTTTCAGATTGTATTTTAGATATGAGATAGGAGACGTGAGATAGGAAATTTTGTTTTACATTTCTTGTACCTGCTTATCTTCATCTTACGTTTCATATCTAATATCTGCGCTGCTATACTTGCGCCATTTATTTAAAACCGTTTCAAAATCAGTTGGCAATGGTGATTCAAAAATTATTTGTTTTTTTAATGTCGGATGTAAAAAGCCGAGCGTTTGCGCATGCAATGCCTGGCGCGGCATTATTTCAAAACAATTTTCCACAAACTGCTTGTACTTGCTAAACACGGTTCCTTTCAAAATTTTATCTCCGCCGTAAGTAGCATCGCTAAACAACGGATGGCCTATATGTTTCATGTGTGCTCTTATCTGATGGGTACGGCCTGTTTCAAGTTGGCATTCAATCAAGGTTACATAATCCATCCGTTCCAAAACCTTATAATGCGTTACTGACCATTTTCCTTTTTCCGGGTCGCCATAAATACTCATCACGCGCCTGTCGTTCACACTTCGGCCAATATAACCGGTTATGGTGCCATCATCCGGCAAATCTCCCCAAACCAATGCAATGTATTTCCGGGTTATAGTATGGTCAAAAAATTGCTTCGCAAGCCACGTCATCGCCCTTTCATTTTTACTTATCAGCAATAATCCCGATGTATCTTTATCTATACGGTGTACCAGCCCCGGCCTGCCATCGTTTCCGGGCAAGGTTGGCAATTGTTGAAAATGATAAACCAATCCGTTTACCAGGGTGCCGGTA
Organism: Mucilaginibacter sp.; assembly: GCA_029237615.1. GTDB lineage: Bacteria > Bacteroidota > Bacteroidia > Sphingobacteriales > Sphingobacteriaceae > Mucilaginibacter. The sequence goes on along the minus strand of JAQNCM010000335.1, from coordinate 8,042 downwards.
TAATTATTATATCCGGGGTGCACCACCAAGCCGGCCGGCTTATTCACCACCAGTACATCGTCATCCTCGTAAATTATATCAAGCGGAATATTTTCCGGATATACCTCAGTATCGCGTGGCGGATGCGGCAAAACTACAGATATTACGTCAAGGGGTTTAACTTTATAACTTGCCTTTATGGTTTTATCATTTACCAGTACATTGCCAAGTTCAATTGCATTTTGAATACGATTGCGGGATGCGTTTTCAACCCGGTACATCAAAAACTTATCAATCCGCAATAAGGATTGACCTTTGTCAACAATTATCCGCAGGTGTTCATACAAATCCTGTTCGTCCTGGTCAATTATTGCATTGTCGTCGATCATCGGGCAAAAGTACTCGGTTTAGGCTATTATTTAATATAAATGATTGTTGAATTTAAAAAGAAGACTTTGGCCATATAATTCCGGCACAAACAACTTTAAGCGTTTCTTTATACTCTAACCACATAAAGAACAACTTTTATACATTTGTGTTAGTTTAAACTAAATACAAACTATGAAAAAATTATACTTAGCACTTGCAGCTTTTGCCTTAGTAATTTTTGCAACCTTAAATGTAAACGCACAAGGCGGATTTTCTGAAATTATTAAGGTATCCCCCGGAGATGCAACCAAACTAATTGATGCCTACGGTCAGCCGCTTTTTAAAGGAATTGGCGTTGGCATGAATAGCGGCTGGGCAAATACAGCAAAGGTAAAAAAGGTGTTGCATTTTGATTTGCGCGTAACCGCTACGGCCGCTTTTACACCCTCATCGGATAAATCATTTGACGTGACTAAAATCGGGCTCTCGGGCGCTGTCACGCCTGCCACAAGCCAAACTATAACGCCCACTATTGGCGGCGAAACAAGTAATGCCGGAGTTGCCTTAAATATCAATAACAGCAATGGCAAGGCGGTGGCAACCTTTAATATGCCAAAAGGATATTTACCGGTAACGCCAACCCCACAAATTCAATTAACTGTAGGTTTGCCCGAAAGAACGGATCTAACTATACGCTACATTCCTACTGTTAGCGGAGGCAACAATGTAGGATCAGTAAACATGATAGGTTTTGGATTAAAACACGACCTCACAAAATACATGTTCGGACCTGCAAAAACACTTGTTCCGTTTGATCTGTCGGTATTGTTTGCCTACAGCCGCATGAATTTGAGAGCAAATTTAAATGTACAGCCTGATAACGGTACAGTTCATGATCCAAATGATCCAAATACTAACACTAATTTCAGCGGTCAGCACACCGACGCGCATTTTAACAGTTTCCTTGGGGAAGCCATTATATCAAAAAAAATACTTTTTTTTACCCCGTTTTTAGCGGTGGGTTACAATACTGCCAACACAACTTTGGCTGCGATAGGTAATTACCCGGCAACTACCAGTTCGCAAACCACAATAGGCACCGGGGGCGTAAAAACTACAACTTATTACAGTGTGTATACCAACCCGGTTAATTTGCATGAAACCAGTATCAGCGGAGCCCGTGTGGATGTTGGTTTTCAGTTAGATCTTGCATTTTTTCGTATCTACGCATCCGGCAGCCTGGCAAAATACAAATCTGTTAACGCGGGAATTGGCTTTGGCTTTTAAATTTATTTAATGGATATCGACCTCGAAATTTTTAGCCCTGTTCATCAAATTAAAAATAAGTTGTTTGATGAGTTAGGGCTAAAACTTTATATAAAACGTGATGATCTGATACACCCTATCATATCAGGAAATAAATGGCGTAAATTAAAATACATTCTGAAACGGGCACAAGCCGAAAACAAAAACCACCTGGTAACTTTTGGTGGCGCCTATTCAAACCACTTGCTGGCCACAGCCGCCGCCGCTGCCAAATTTGGTTTCAAAGCAACAGGTATTGTGCGTGGCGAACCGGTTAATAATGATACCTTATTTCTTTGCCACCTGCACGGCATGGAATTGTTGTATGCCGACCGCGAAAGTTATCGTGATAAGCCTTTATTGTTCGAAAAGCACTTCGCGAATGATCCCGACGCATTTTTTATTGATGAAGGCGGTGGCGGGACAGACGGCGCCCAGGGATGCAGCGAGCTATTGGATGAACTGACGGAGACTTATGATCATATTTTTTGTGCCTGCGGTACCGGAACCACTGCGGCAGGCATTATAAATGGAATTCAAAATCACCATTTAACTACCCGGTTTAATGCAATCCCTGTATTTAAAAACGGCGGTTTTATTAAAGAAGAGATAGAAGGACTATTAACAACACAAGCAAATTTCAATATCCATACTGATTATCATTTTGGAGGCTACGGTAAAACCACCGGGCAGCTGATTGAATTTATTAAACAATTTGTTGCCTCAACAGGAATATTGATTGAACCGGTTTATACGGGCAAAATGCTCTATGCCTTATACGACCTCGCAACTAAAAGTTATTTTAAACCCGGAGACCGGATCCTTGCTATACACAGCGGAGGCATTTGGGGCTTATTGGGAATGAAGGACAAATTCTGATCTCTAAATATGTGGAAATTTGGGCTTAAAATTCTCCCGCTGGCATATTTCCGCATATTAAAATCACTGCATAATTAAAATACCAATTTCTACTTTGGTACAAAAAGTAACTTTAAACAATTTAAAGTTACTTTTTTACGTTTCGGTTCAAAAACCGCTTAATTTTTGTTTTTTGGGCACTTTTTAGTAAATTTGAGAAAACCAAACTTATATGAATAACCTGCTGATATCCCCCGAAGATGTACACGCTTCCTTAACAAAGCATGTGTTGGCTGATGGCTTTGACCTCACGTTTGATCTGGAAAAAAGCAGGGGCGTTTATATTTATGATTCCAAACATAACCGCACCCTGCTCGACTTTTTTACTTGTTTTGCTTCGGTGCCGTTGGGCTATAACCATCTCAAAATGTTGAATGACGAAACTTTTAAAAAAAATCTGATGCTGGCAGCATTAACCAATCCGTCCAACTCTGATATTTATACTACACAGTATGCGCAATTTTTAGAGACCTTCGACCGGATTGGGATTCCTGAATACCTGCCGCATGCATTTTTTATATCAGGCGGTACCCTGGCAATTGAAAACGCAATTAAAGCAGCAATGGACTGGAAAGTGCAAAAAAACTTTGCCAAAGGTTATACTAAGGAAATTGGTTTTAAGGTTGTCCATTTTGAACATGCATTTCATGGGCGTTCTGGTTATACTTTAAGCCTTACTAATACATTACCTGTTAAAACTAAGTGGTACGCTAAATTTGACTGGCCAAGGGTTTCTATTCCCCAAATAAATTTCCCTTACACCGATAGTAATCACGAAGACCTGTTAAAAAGAGAAACATTATCCATAGCTCAGATAAAAAAAGCCTTTGAAGAAAACAAAGATGATGTTTGCGCTATAATTATTGAACCTGTACAATCTGAAGGTGGCGATAACCATGTACGGAAAGAGTTTTTAGAACAATTGAGGGTGCTGGCAGATGAAAATGAAGCGTTGCTCATCTATGACGAAGTACAGACCGGGGTTGGTCTTACCGGAAAATTCTGGTGCCATCAACATTTTGGTGAACTCGCACGGCCCGATATATTAGCCTTTGGAAAAAAGATGCAGGTATGCGGAATACTGGCAGGCAAAAAACTTGATGAAGTAGAAAATAACGTATTCAAAATTTCTTCGCGTATCAATTCAACCTGGGGCGGCAGCCTGGTAGATATGGTTAGGTCTGCAAAAATAATGGAAATTATTCAGGAAGATGACTTGTGCAACAATGCGGCTCAAATGGGCGATTATTTACAGAATCAACTATCGGCTATCTCAAACGTGCATCCAATTATTAGTAATGTACGTGGCAAGGGCTTACTAACCGCGTTTGACTTCCCTGACAAAGCCACAAGGGATAAATTTATCAGGCTGGGTATGTTACAAAATGTGATGTTCCTGGGCTGTGGGGAACATAGTATACGTTTCAGACCGGCGCTTATTATTGATAAAAAACATATTGATGAGGGATTGACAATACTTGAAAATATATTAGCCAATATCTAATACTTGTAAAACTTTCGATACAAAATCTTGTATATATAATATATATAACACTTTCCCGTCATTAATTACACGTAAAATGCTTTATAAACGTTTATAATATATGTAATATTAAAATATGCCATTTTTTCACCAAAAAGGCAATGTTTTAGGATTATTAGCCATAGTAATTTTACGAAGAAGAGTTAGTAACAATAAGGGTAATGAGTAAACATATCGAAAAATTAAAAAAACAACTGTTGGAAATATCCGAAGTTGTTAATTCGTTCCGATCCGAAGCAGTGCAGGTAAGGGTTGTTGACAGGTTATTGGACGCAATGCTGGAGGTTGAAAAAGGTGAGAATGAGAACGTTGATCTGAGCAAAAGAAGTTATAAACAAAGGGCGGACAATGAGACGGGGACTGCGTCATTACGGGGAGGTAAAAAACCCGGAGCGACCAAAGTTTTAAATCAGCTGCTATCAACTGATTTTTTCGATACCGCCCGTTCAATATCTTCTATCGCTATTTACTGCAGGGAAAATTTCGATTCGGACTTTAAAACTTCTGAACTTTCAGGTATACTTTTAAAACTCGCCAACGAAAATAAGTTAAGAAGAGAAAGAAGCAACGAGAATAACCGTTTCGAATATATTAAAGCTTAATAATAATTTGAAACCTATTAGTATTAAGCATCAAAAACTTATCATTGACTTCATATTATTTCAAATCAAATAAACTATCAACTCCTAAAATCTTGCGGGAGGTAAATCCTTCAGCGTATTTTACCCGGATACTTTTTCCAAATTCCATTGCGCGTGCTTCAATGATTTTTATAAAATCAGGCGACGAAATATAGGTTTGAGGCTCTTCTTCCCAATCGGGGTTAAAAAATTGAGAGCCATAAGCTATTATGCTCTCAATTTTTTTATTCCAGAATTCAGTAACGTCAATCAGTATGTCTGGTCTGATATAATTATCCTGTATAAAATGAAGTACCAAACCGGGTCTCCATGCCTCCTGGAGCTCTCCGTTGTTGTAGGTTTCAATCCGTCTAAGTCCTGATAAAAATGCAGATGCCTCCACCAATTCGTTCGCCCGGCCATGGTCAGGATGCCTGTCGTGATAAGCATTGGTTATTAAAATATCAGGCTGGTATTTGCGGATAGCTGTTATAACTTTTAGCTGGTGCTCTTGCGTATTCTGAAAAAAGCCATCCGGTATCCCGATGTTTTCTCTTACAGCCAATCCCAAAATGCGCGCAGCTTCAGCAGCTTCAGCAGCACGTATTTCAGCGGTTCCTCTTGTGCCGAGTTCACCCCTGGTAAGATCAACAATACCTACTTTTTTTCCGGCCGCTATGTGTTTTAAAATGGTACCTGCACAACCCAGTTCAGCATCGTCCGGGTGCACGGATAAAACTAAAATATCTAATTTAAGCATAAACAAAGATTAATTATTTACCAGGCTTCAACAAGCGGGATATCTTCTTCCTGATTTTTGAAGAGGTTGGTTTGGTAAACGGATAGAAGAAATCTGTTACCAGGCCAGACTTGTCGATTAAAAATTTATGAAAATTCCACCTGGGAACGGAACTGATTTTACCGTTTGCTTTCTTATCAGCAAAAAATTTATACAAAGGATGTGAATAAGGCCCCCGGACTCTTATCTTTTCAAAAACCGGGTAATTTACGCTCTGTACTTCACAAAACGCAGCTATCGCCGCTCCTTCCAACGGCTCTTGTCCGCCAAAATCATTCGAAGGGAATGCAAGTATCTCAAAGTCCATTCCATCAAAATCCGACCTCAGCTCAGCCAAGTCCTTCAATTGGGGAGTAAACCCGCATTGTGATGCTGTATTTACTATTAAAAGAACTTTATCTTTAAACTCAGACAAGCTGACTTCCTCACCGTTTAATTTTTGAACATTAAACTGGTAAATGTTTTTATCACTCATTATTAATATTTAGCGGAGCTATAACCTGCTTTTAGCAATATAGCTTCGATATCTTTTTGTTCGTCCGGATTATACGTTTCTTTTAAGTCATGGCCAAATATGCGTGCGGCCGACTGAAGGACAAAGGCCTTAAACCCACCTTTCAAATCCTTCACCATCGCATAACTGGTATTCCCGGTTTCACGATCGATCAATTTAATCAAAACTTCTCCCTGACTAATTGTCAGATCTTTGATTTCCTTGTTAAATAAATCTTTTATCTGAGTTTCGCATACATTTATCAACTCTTTCTGCTTGTGTTTGTCGGCAGTTATTGCCAAATCCCGTTGCAGCTGACTATATCTTTGGGCTGCAAATCGCGCATAAGGCAACACTTTCAATACATTATAGCGCAATCGTCTGTAATTGTCCAAGTCTGCCTGGCTTTTAAATATGCGGAAATCATTTATTCTTACTTCATTAAGCACTATCCAGGGAATCAGCTTTCCGCTGTCTACTGTTAAATAAGTTTTAATGGTATCGTTTTTGCCAAGAATTAATGGGGCGGGTTTTTGTGTTTGAGCCTTTACAGCTCCTATCAGGCAACAAAACAACAAAAATAAACCAATTAATTTCATAATTTTACGTAATACAAAATTAGTGCAATTTTTTTGGGAATTCGATAATAACGCGCAATTATAATTTTTGTTGCATGTTATGATTACAAAGCAATAATGCTCAGAGATGAAAGAATTAGTGATTGATCTGGAAGTCGAGAAGAATGAGATATTAAAAAGATACCGTGCTTTATTACGTGCATCAAACTCAACCTTGCAAAAGGGTGATAAGCGAATGATACGTAAGGCATTTGAAATGGCATTAGAGAGCCATAAAGATATGCGCCGCAAATCCGGCGAGCCGTATATCTACCATCCTATAGCCGTAGCGCAAATTGCCGCAGAGGAAATCGGCTTAGGGACCACTTCTATCGTGTGCGCGTTATTGCATGACGTGGTGGAAGATACCAATATGACCCTCGATGACATAGAAAGGGAGTTTGGTAAAAAGGTAGCCATGATTATTGATGGTTTAACCAAAATTTCCGGAGTTTTTGATACCAACAGCTCATTACAAGCCGAAAACTTTCGTAAGATGCTGCTTACCCTGGCTGATGATGTGAGGGTAATATTGATAAAACTGGCTGACAGGCTACATAATATGCGTACCATGGAGTTTATGCCGCGCGATAAGCAGCTTAAACTCTCATCAGAAACTGTGTATTTATACGCTCCTCTTGCCCACAGGCTGGGTTTATACGCTATAAAATCTGAGCTGGAAGACCTTTCTATGAAATATATGGAAAGAGAGACGTACCAGTTTATTAAAAATAAGTTAAACGAGAAGAAGGCCGAGCGTGAAAAGTTTATACGGGATTTCGTTGAACCGGTAAAAAAGGTGCTGGCAGGACAGGGCTTGGAAGCTGATATTTTTGGCAGACCTAAATCAATTCATTCCATATGGAATAAGATGAAGAAAAAGGCAATTCCCTTTGAAGAAGTTTATGACCTTTTTGCCATCAGGGTGATATTGGATAGCCCGCCAGAAAATGAAAAAGCTGACTGCTGGAAGGCATACTCAATTGTAACTGATCTTTATCGCCCAAATCCTGATAGGCTGCGTGACTGGATCTCGTCGCCAAAAGCTAATGGTTATGAATCATTGCATACAACTGTTATGGGCCCGCGGGGCCAGTGGGTGGAAGTCCAGATCCGCACTAAGCGAATGAACGAAATTGCTGAAAAAGGTTTTGCTGCGCACTGGAAATATAAAGAATCATCAACTGACAGCGGGCTGGACCTTTGGGTGCAAAAAGTAAGGGATATGCTTAAAAATCCGGAATCAAACGCTCTCGACTTTCTGGATGATTTTAAAATGAATCTGTTCTCTGATGAAATATTCATTTTCACCCCTAAAGGTGCCCTTATACAATTGCCGTTAAGTGCTACCGCGCTTGACTTTGCTTTTGAAATCCATACCGATGTGGGGGCAAGTTGT
>JAQNCM010000329.1 GCA_029237615.1 Mucilaginibacter sp. | reverse complement strand
ATATCCAATTTTCCGTTCTCCGAAACTATCTTTTGTAAATAGCTGTCGATCTCGGTCTCGTTCAATGCGTCTACTTTGCCTGCTTCCGCTCGTCCGCCATTGGCTTCTATCTCCTTGGCCAAAGCCTCTACAGCGTTAAGGTTAATTGCGGTGACATACACCTTTGCCCCATGTTGGGCGAATGAACGGGCAACTGCTCCTGCAATTTCGCCAGATGCCGCAAATACCACCGCAACTTTGTCTTTTAAATTTTCCATTTTCTTTGTTTTTATCTTTGACGATTTAGCCACGCAAAACGGTCGGGTTTTTGTGAAATAGCTTAAATCCGAGATAAATTACTGAATACAAGTGATTGTGAGGACTATTTCTGAGCGTTGTATCGTCATATTGAAAAGTCATTTTCCAATCGCTTCCTCTGATGCCATCATTGGCGGATTTCTTTTTGCCGTAGACAAACTATTCTTTTGAACGCGTCAGTGTCGCGACAAAGTTCGGCTCCCAGGTTCTGCTACCGTCATCGGAAAACGATTGTTCAACATGGTGGGAATATTGAGTAATGTCCGACCAGACGAATCGAACCAAGATAGTCCGCCCGTTGAACGATTCCTGGTCGAAGAACTCGCCACGGCCGTTCTTGAACTCGCCGATCTGAGGTTGATTCATTACACCCGCGCCGCTGACAGTAAAGTATTGAGCCCACTGATGCGCCTGCGGACGATAAAGAAACAATGTGAGGCCTTCAAAATGTCCGGTCGAACCATCGGCCTCGATCTCCTCCAACTGCGCGCGGCCATCCCAAAACCTTCCGGACGTGCACCGTTCCATTCAGATCCACTCAGTCGTTGGAGCTCGTAAGTGGATGCAGGAGGCGGCGGATATGGGTCTTCCATGTCCCTATGGTAAAATCAAAATCATGCTGTCCATCCCGAACTGTTGACTGATCCTGCGCAAAACTGTATAAGGGTTGAAAAAGCCCTATTGTACTTAATATAATGGCCAACGCCAACTTAAAGACCGAACCCTTAACATATACCTTTGCATCATGTTGTGCAAATGACCCGTCTGCTGCTCCTGCAATTTCTCCTGATGCGGCAAATACGACGCCTGCTTTGTCTTTCAAATTTTTCATTTTGTTTGTTTTATCTTTTGACGATTTAGCCACACAAAACGGTCGGGTTTTTGTGAAATAGGATTTAAATGCGGAATAAGAGATTGACTGTAAAATCTTTGTGAAGAATGTTTTATGGTGAGGATTGCCTGCGTCCTGCGTGATGTGGCTCCTGTGAGCCTGTGTGGGGCCACAATAAAAGAACTGTGCCGCACCAGATGCTCGAATCTGGCGCTAGTATGCAGCGCAGGCCAAAAGCGTGGCTTACTCGTGCCCCGCTGACAGGTAGCGACCTTTGCTGTTTTGTCATATAATACAACCGATGGTTTAAAAGTACGTTAATTAGTCCTGCAATTCAAAGCTGGGCCAAGGCGGCATAGAGCAGCCAAACAGGAATTCACAAGTCGCTTTTGCACTCTTGGCAGCTCTTCAGACTCGCGCCAGATTGTGAGAGGAAATTCGAACACACGAATATCAAAAAACGTTCATTGCATTCATTTCAGCTAATTACGTTATCACTAACTGAAAATTTCACATATAAGGTTCGGTTCGAGATAGCAAACTTACTTTGCTTCAACGCCTTCCTGGATGTCCGGAATATTTACAAAGAGATCCTGAGAAGATTAGGGGAGCCAAAAGAGCCTGCTTATCAGAATCCGGATGCCGCCGCAGCTAAACCTGATTGCAGCAATTTTAGTTTTGCTTCAGCCTGATTCAACTTAAATTTGGCCTCATTAAGCTGCCTGGTAATTATATTGCCTGCATTAAGGGCTTCGTCATATTTATTTTGGGCATCTGTATATGCGCTGTCAAGCAATCTTATAATTGAAATATCCTTAATGCCACCATTGTCCCTTTTTAAATTGCCATTGGCGCCGGTATCGGTTAATAACCGGTATAACAACATTGACTGCTGGTTCTCCAAGGCTATTTCCGCCTCCGACCCGATGTTTGATGCTTGTGCGGCAAAAGCTGCCTTCAATGCAACTAGCGTTAGTGACACAGCAGTATTCGCGTTATTGCATGCGGTCGATAGCATACTCAATAGTTCATCGGAGATAAGTGGGTTTACACTTTTTTTTCGGATTACAATGTTGGCCAGTTTATTGATCACTTCAGCAGAATAGATAACTTTGCCTATCACAATTTTCATCTGTGCAACCAAGCTACGTGTCTTCTTTTCGGCTTCCGTTATTTTTGCAAAAGCTATATTTGCAAAACTTTGCAGGTCGAGTGCACTTTGCACAAGTTGATCTGCAAAATTTTTGTTATTTAAGGCACTGCTGCAGTTAATTTCAGCTTGCGCCAGGAAATTCTGAAAGTTATTTGATTTTTCGGTAAGCGATGCAACTATAGCATTGTACTGCTCAACCTGGTACTGAGTATCCAGAATTTCAGTAGTTAAAGCGTCTAATTCGGCCTTCTTTCTTTCGGTATTTTCGTGCCGTTTCAATATTACTGTACTCATGATATTGCTTTTAACGTTTTTAACTATTTCTTTTTATAAGTGAAAGGCCGTGTGTGATTGAAATTTGATAGTACATTGGTGAATTGCGCCTGCATTTCCTCCGATTCGGCGGAAATCGTCAAAACAACTGGAATGTATTGTTTATCTGCAATTAGAGGATTCCCAAAATTGTCTGTGGTCGCCTCCCCGATGAGTGCTATCCACTCAGTAAAACTATTGGTCTCTGAACCGCCAACAAATTGTTTTGCTGATGTATAATTCCCAGCCATAACTTGCTCTGCTATATTCAAATTGAAGTATAAGGCGAAATGGTATTTGTCTTTACTGATTCCCTGAATTCCATTTGCTGCTTCTGGTATTCCATTTGATAAACCAGTGGGCAAACTTTGTAAAAATTTATCACCATAAGGCAAAAACATACAACGGTATTCAACTTTATAATTTGGATTTTCGTCCATATAAAATTTCAATTCATATTCAGCATAGGTGCCTGTTTCGACTTTATATTTATCTAGAATCGCGACCGCTGAAACTGCCGGATCTAAAGCAACCGGATTTACCTTGATTGCGGCAGCACTAACCGGCTTCAATAAATTTGTTAAACTGAATGTTTCGGAAGAAGCTGATAAATAACCATCAAAAGTATTGATCGCTTGTTTATATTGATGTGTGAAAACGGCTATTACAAAAACCACATAATTAATTCCAGGACCAATCGGATCGCCATCTGAATCATACAGGAAAACACCCGGATCATGCGCGCTGTAAATATCTATTGGTTGAACAACATCGTATTTTTCCCCTTTCTGTTTATCTTTTTCTGCCTCCGTTTGGTATCCATTAACCAAAACATGTTGTATGTATTCAATTTGAGTACCACTTGATTTTTCTTTTTTAACGCCGGTATTTATTATATCTTCAGCGTCATTGACAGAAAAAGTGATTTTTTTTGTCTCCTTTACCACAATAATGTAATAGTCTTTGACAGGGTAAATATCATGATTGGTAGCAATCAGCTCATCCGATGGGATAGCGGGTATTTCTCTCTTATCAAATGCACTTTTAATCAAATTAAATTTGACTTTGAAAGTTGTACTTTCCATCCCAAGTACGGGAGCTGTAGTCAAATTTAGATTAAGCTCCTTATTTATTAAACCATAAACAGAAATTGCTGAAAGATAATTTATGCTGACATCCTTAACGGCTCCTGAAGCCGCTTTTTCATTAGCGAATACAGTTGTAACCTTAGCATTCTGTGTAGCAAAAACTTGGGATGCAGCATCAAAATCCGCCGAGATAAGCTGCAAAAAATTATTCATTAAGGTGTTTGTGCTTTTCGCCTTGTCGAGCACTGTTGATGTAGAAACCTCGGAGGCAAGCGCGGACGATTCCATTGCAATTTGCGAAGCCATTTCGGCGTCGTAAGCCGCCGCATTAATATAATCACGGACATCTTTAGCCAATTGGTAAAAGTCTTTGTCGAAGTCAGCTGCGCTAATTATACTGAAGATTGACCCCATATCGCTTGCCAGTCGAACAAAGGCTGTAGCCGCAACCTGCACATTTGATGCACATACCGACACATTCGTAACCGATTGTTTGAGATATTGATCTGCATTTCTTGCAGAACTCAACAAATTATTTGAAACGTTACTACTGTTGCCAACCTGATTTTTTATAGCTGCCTTTTTTTCCATCATTTGCTGTGCCGCGTCCAATTGTTCATTGGCGGTTGCCATAGCACCCTGGGCATAGTAAAGTGTAAAAACAGAAGCATTCAATTGAGAGCCAGCCGCTTTTTTTTCAAGCTCTTGGCTTTGCAATGACGCCACAATAATGTTATGTAAATTTTCATTGTATGTATTCATGATTATTGTGTTTATTCTCACATCTGACATTCAGTTATAAATAGGATTGATATTTCCTAACCATGCTGTTAAGTTAAAAATTTCCTTTGGTATGTCAATAGAAATCCCTGGATCATCGGAAATTAATTGGTTTCTCCCGCTACCACAAGGGCTTTTAAAGCTGCCACAAGGCAAGAGCCTTGTGGCCCGCATGCAGTTAGCCGATATACCAGTCAACTAAAGCATATTAAGGGCAGCCGAGGCTGCCTTGTAGGGATTGTCTTAAGCTTATTTACAGGATTCTGTATAACCACAATTACAGATTTCAAATCATCCAAAAGTTCGACTTTTCGCCTGTTCCCTCTGCGGTAAGCCGTAGATAAATTGGCGCTGTGCCGTTAGCGAGGATTTTGGTCTTTTTAAGTGTAAAATTTAAACAAAAAGTACTGATCATGGCACTGATAATTAAATAGTTATATGCCATTTTTAATAATTCAGCGAGACCTATAAGATACGAGATGGCAAGAGGTCTCGATCAGATTGAGAAATTATGGTCGAATTTGGTTTGGCCAAAAGTTAAAAACGCCTAAAATCAGTGATTTTAAGCGTTTTTAATCTTGTTTGAATACTACTTGGCGGAGAGGGAGGGATTCGAACCCTCGATACCCTTTTGAAGTATACACACTTTCCAGGCGTGCTCTTTCGACCACTCAGACACCTCTCCTTTTTGTTATATAATTTGTTTTTCTTTTAAATAAATATACCCTTCTATTGATTTATAAAACATTTCTCGTTTAAAAGCCAAACTACGATTTACATGTGCTTCGACAAAATGAATTTCAAATGGTCTTCTGCCTTTTGTCGACTTTACGTCACCGTTGTTATGTTTTATTAATCTCCTATTTACATCCTCCGTACTCCCATAATAATAACGCCCGTCTTTAAGGCTTTTTAATATATAGCTGTAATACATTTATCTATCATAAACGTTACCCTCGATACCCTTTTGAAGTATACACACTTTCTCCAAAGGAGTCCTTTGGACCAGGCGTGCTCTTTCGACCACTCAGACACCTCTCCTTTTTTCTTGTTGGGATGTTTCAAGGTTAAAATGTTGGACTGTTAAGTTTTTCAACTAACTAACATTACAACTTTACAACATTTCCCTAAACAGGATTGCAAAGGTAAAATAATATTGCTTTCCCCGCTAACAAAAAAAGCGCCCCGGTAACCCGGGACGCCTCCATCGAAACTTAACTCACATAAAAACTATTGTCTTACCCTGCCATTGTGTTTGTCGCGATAAATGGCGCGGCTTGTCCTGTTTTCTTCGTGCCTTAAATGAGTACGCTCCGCTGCAGTTACATGGCCGCTGGCTTTAGCCCTCATCTTCTGATCCTGGATCCGCCTTTCGTCAGTACGCAGGTTATGGGTTTCATTGCGGGTAAGCTGACCACTGCGAACGCCCTGGTTGATACGTGCATGCTGGTTACGTTGCCTTTGGTTAATAACCGGGGTACGTGATTGCGCCTGTGCAATTGAGGTTACAGCCAGTATAGCGACCAGTAAGCCTCCTAATATCTTGACTCTCATAATTTTATTTTTTAATTGGTGTTTATTGTATAAGAGCGCAAAAACAACCAAAGGTTTAACAGGGGCATAAATAACAGGAAAAGGCGGCCGGTAAACGGTAGAATTCCTTGCCCTCTACTTTAACGATTTCCCAATCAATACCCTTCATACCTCGCAGAGGTTACTTGTTTGTAGAAAACACCACGCAAACAATTAAAGGGGGCGAAATTATTAGGGGGCCCTTAACTTAATGACATTGGCTATCGGGGCTACCCTTGCCCGGCATATATAGCCAGTTCTATACATTAAATCATTAGGTAATGCTCTAAAGGCTATTTCCCAGGTGTTAAATTATAGCAGACATTAATGCAGATAAATAATTTTAACTTATGTTTGCTGCAGGTTGTCAATAAGACACGCTGCAAACAAAACGGGGTATTGTTTAAAATGCTGAGCATCAACGAGATCAAAAAACCTATTGCTGCTGATATTGATGTTTTTGAAGGAAAGTTTAAAGCTTCCATGCAAAGCTCAGTACCGCTGCTCGACCGTATTACCCATTATATTGT
>JAQNCM010000326.1 GCA_029237615.1 Mucilaginibacter sp. | reverse complement strand
TGGTTGATGAGCAAATGAGTGCCTTTGCCAAACAGCAATTGCAAACTGTTGGCGTAGATTTAAGTAAAGTAGAGTTTTTTGAGTTCCCTACCAATGATGCATGGTGCCGGGATCATGGTCCTGCGTTTTTGATAAATCCTGAAACAAAACAAAAAGTAATAATCGACTGGGGATATAACGCCTGGGGAGGCAAATACCCTCCGTATGATCTGGATGATGTGATTCCCACAAAAATAGGGACGCATTTTAGATTACCAATATATCATCCGGGAATAGTTATGGAAGGAGGATCAGTTGATTTTAACGGAAGAGGCACGATATTAACCACCACTGCCTGCCTGTTGAATAAAAACCGTAACCCGCATTTAAATCAGCAGCAAATTGAAGACTACCTTTTCAAATTTTATGGCGCTGAGCAAATTTTATGGCTGGGCGATGGTATAGTTGGCGATGATACCGATGGCCATATTGACGATATTACCCGCTTTACCAATGAAGATACAGTAGTTACCGTTGTTGAAGAAAACAAGAACGATGAAAATTACACCCTTCTACAGGAGAACCTGCAAACCCTTAAAACCATGCGCCTGCTGAACGGAAAGCAGCTAAATATAGTCGAGCTGCCCATGCCCGATCCGGTGGTTTACCAGGATCAGCGTTTGCCTGCATCATACGCAAATTTTTATATTGCTAATTCGGCCGTGATAGTGCCTACTTACCGTTGTGTCAATGATGATAAGGCATTGGATATTTTACAGCAATGCTTCCCGGATAGAAAAGTGGTTGGTATTGATTCGACCGATATTATATGGGGGCTTGGCAGTTTCCATTGCCTGAGCCAGCAGGAACCTGAGGTGTAATTGTACTTTTATAGCCCTTCTTGTCGTTGCGAGCGCAGCGTGGCAATCGCATGCTGTACAGAACGGCTCTGGAAAGTACGCGATTGCCGCCCTACCCTTGCAATGAACATTTTTTTCTTCAACCTATTCACCGACAATTTCTCCCACTATACCGACATCTGTAGCTCCCCTGCCAATATTTGATTGATGACGCCTTAATACCGCAATACATTTGGATAAGATTTAAAACCAAAACAATGACAACTACAATCGAAAACCTAAATAAAACAAACGGTAAAACAATGGCCGGTATCATCATATTAATTATCGGCGGTATATTACTTATCAATCAGCTTAACCTGTTTTTTATCCCCGGCTGGTTGTTTAGCTGGCCTATGTGGATGATTGCTTACGGCCTATACATGGGCGGTAAATACAATTTCAAAAAGCCAATCTGGATTTACATAATAGTTTTGGGATGCGCCTTTTTGTTTACCGAAAATATTGATAATGCAGGGCGGTTTATATGGCCGGTAACTGTAATGGGATTAGGCACCTGGATGGTATTAAAAAACCACAACAAACCTGTCGATGCCCCATATCATCAGGAAAATGCCAATTACAAAGAGATATAAGAGAAAGGTTTAATTTTGCATAGTGGGTGAGCGCTGTACGGGGAACTGTATGGCGTGCTTTTTTGATGGAAAGCTTTCAAAATATAAGGGAATGGTTTAAGGTCACGTTAATACGACTGTAAAACAATAGTTTACAAAATTTATTTTTATTATTATTTTGTGTCCGTTATTTATCTCAATCATCAGCATGAAAAACAATCTGCGAACAATTGCCTTTTTGCTTTTACTGCTTTCCGCAAAGCTTTCCATCGCCCAAAATAAAATGGTGGTTTATCAAACTGATTTTGGGTTAAAGGACGGTGCTGTATCCGAAATGAAAGGCATTGCCATGGAGGTTTCACCTGATCTGAAATTGTTTGACTTGACGCATGAGATTCCAGCCTATAACATTTGGGAAGCCGCTTACCGGCTTGAGCAAACCGTCAGATACTGGCCAACCGGCACCGTATTTGTTTCGGTGGTTGATCCTGGCGTGGGTACAAGCCGTAAATCGGTGGTGCTCAAAACCAAATCCGGCCATTTTATAGTAACACCTGATAATGGCACGCTAACCCTTGTCGCGCAGTCGTTAGGCATCGACCAGATCCGGCAGATCGATGAGTCGGTAAATCGCCGTAAGGACTCACAAAAATCGTATACCTTTCATGGCCGCGACGTATATTCATATACTGCTGCCCGTTTGGCTTCGGGCGTAATCAGCTTTGAGCAGGTAGGGCCGCTGTTGCCAAAGCAGGAGGTAGTAAGCCTTTCTTACCAAAAAGCGGAATTAACGGGTAAAACCATTAAAGGCAATATCCCGGCACTGGATATACAATACGGCAACGTTTGGACAAACATTCCCGATACATTGTTTAACCGTCTTAATGCAAAATACGGAGATATAGTACAAGTTATAATCTTTTACAAAAACAAGCCGGTTTACCGTGGCAGCATGCCTTACAGCCAAACTTTTGGCGAGGTGGCTGAAGGTAAGCCGCTGGCCTATATTAACAGCCTTTTACAACTGGCGTTCGCATTGAATCAGGGCGACTTTGCAAAAACCTACCACGTTACCAGCGGCAGCGATTGGAGTGTGGAAGTACGGTTGAATTGACTTTTACAAATCCTCTTTACGAACGGCATTACGGCAATGCATGACGCAGAGTTTACTCAAGCGTAGATCGGGTATTCAATTCTGCGAGCGACTATACGGATTATTAAGTTGAATCAAACTTTTTCACCGACCATTTATAACCACTCACCGAGAAGTTTAAATATATTGCCAGTTTTTGTTTGCCAAGCACATAATGTTACCTTAGTTTTGGAATAGCTTAAAATTGGAATAATAATGAACAACGATATAGAACACCCTAATAGTCCCCGCAATGGTAAAGCATTGGCAGGGATAATTTTACTTGCCGTGGGAGCCATGCTGCTCTTCCGGCAGTTTAATTTCTTTTTTATACCCCACTGGCTGTTTACCTGGCCAATGTGGTTAGTCTTTTGGGGCCTTTTTATAGGCGCCAAAAGCAATTTTCATAAGCCATCTTCTTTTATATTGATAACACTTGGTGTGGTATTTTTAATTAATGACAATATAAATGGTGCAGGCAATATTGTATGGCCTTTGGCTATTATAGCTTTTGGTTTATGGATGATATTAAGACGGCATACCCAGTTTGATACTACTTATTGGAAAAAACGCGATGGCAATAAATGGGACTGGCAGGCCCATGTAGGTGGTAGTACCGATGCAGGTGCCGCTAGCTTTACACCAAATGATACTCCTCCGGGTGGTCCTCCGGGCGGTCAGCAATATGGACCAACGGGTGATGATTACCTGGATACGGTATCTGTTTTCGGAGGTATAAAGAAAACCGTTCTGTCAAAAAATTTCAAA
Organism: Mucilaginibacter sp.; assembly: GCA_029237615.1. GTDB lineage: Bacteria > Bacteroidota > Bacteroidia > Sphingobacteriales > Sphingobacteriaceae > Mucilaginibacter. The sequence goes on along the minus strand of JAQNCM010000326.1, from coordinate 8,713 downwards.
GGTGGTGAGGTGGTGAACATATTTGGCGGTGCACAGCTTGATTTTATCCAGGCTGATATCAACGGACGGGTAGTAGTTGATATTACCCAGATTTTCGGCGGCACTAAAATAATTATACCATCGCACTGGCAGGTGGTATCAGATATAGCTGCAGTTTTTGCTAGTATTGATGATAAAAGAATGAAAACCACCGCTTTACCTGGCAGTGATAAAATATTGGTGCTTAAGGGCGTTTCTATTTTTGCCGGAGTGGACATCAGAAGCTATTAATCGAAAGTCCGGTCTTTCGGACTTAAAATAAACGACAAAATAATCTTTCGGACTTCCGGACTTTCCGGTCTTTCGGACTTAAAATAAACAATAAATAATCTTTCGGACTTCCGGACTTTCCGATCTTTTGGACTTAATAATATGCTTTCATCAACAGCAACAAGACTATACGGTGCATTTATGCTGGGCGACCTTGTTGGGGCTGCAGCGCAGACCTATGTTGTTCATAGTTTTGGCTTTTTTTGGTACATTGCTGTTATTGATGGATTAGTATGCTCAATATTAATGGCCTGTGCCTGCTGGCTTATTAACAACAACCTGCGTTATTACCAACCGGGCAAAGGCAGCTACCTAAATATTTTGATTTGGGTAGGCGCCCTTGCGGGTATTTGCACTTTTGGCTGCCGTTGGATATTGCCTTTTTTATGTAGCGGAACCGCTTACTATAACTTCCTGACTAATTCTTTAACTATCCGTTTTTTTATCAACTTTTTGGCTGTTGGCTGGGTGGGAATGATAAGTATCATTTATTATTCGCAAATTGACCAGAAAGAAAATGATAGGCGCAAAGCCGAGGCTGAAAAATTAGCTCGCGATGCCGAACTATATAATTTGCGCCAGCAGTTGCAGCCGCACTTTTTATTTAACAGCCTTAACTCCATTAACGCACTTATTGGTTTTAAACCGGATGAAGCGCGCAGGATGATACACCAGCTTTCAGATTTTTTACGCGGTACCTTAAAAAAAGATGATCAGCAGCAGGTTCCTTTAGCAGACGAGTTGCAGCATTTAAACCTTTACCTTGATATTGAAAAAGTTCGTTTCGGGCACCGCTTGCAAACAGAGATAAGCTGCGACGGAAAATCGGATACCGCCATATTACCCTCCATGCTGCTGCAGCCTATTGTTGAAAATGCAATTAAATTTGGTTTGTATGATACTACCGGCGACGTTGTAGTAAGCATAAGGGCCGAAATAGAAGGCAATTATTTAATACTGATGGTGCAAAATCCTTATGATCCGCAAACCTCGAGGCCAAAAAAAGGGACCGGTTTTGGGCTTAGAGGGGTTCAGCGCAGGTTATATTTGTTATTTGCACGAAATGATTTGATGGAAACTCATGCAAATGATAATATATTTACAACTATTATTAAAGTACCGCAGTTGTAATTTATGAAACGCGCATTAATTATTGATGATGAACCTTTAGCCCGCATGGTTGTAAAGGAATATTTGCAGGCCTTTAGCCAGATTGAAGTTATGCAGGAGTGCAATGATGGCTTTGAAGGGCTTAAAGCAATTCAGCAACACCAGCCGGATTTGATTTTCCTCGACGTACAAATGCCGAAGATAAACGGCTTTGAAATGCTCGAACTGGTTGATAACCCGCCCGCAGTAATTTTTACTACCGCTTTTGATGAATACGCCATTAAAGCTTTTGAGGCTCATGCGGTAGATTATCTGTTAAAACCATTTAATAAGGACCGTTTTAATAAAGCGATCGAAAAGTATTTGGCCCAGTCGCCCGGTTCTGCATCGCCTAAAAAAACGGAGGAGGTACTGGAAGCTTCCAACTCGCCAGCACAGCATGAGCGTATTGTAGTAAAAACAGGCACAAAAGTAAAGATCATCCCGGTGCACGACGTTGAGTATTTGGCAGCCGACGATGATTATGTAAGCGTTTATACTTCCGAAGGATCTTTTCTGAAAAATAAGACCATGAACTTTTTTGAACAAACGCTGGATCCACGGCAGTTTGTACGCGTACACCGTTCGTATATGATTGCCATACAACAAATAACCCGTATCGACCCTTACGAAAAAGATGCCCACCTGGCTATCCTGAAATCGGGGGCAAAAATACCAGTTAGTAAAACCGGGTATGTGAAGTTGAAACAAGTGCTCGGGATTTAAAGATTTAAGAATTACGATTTTAGATTTGCTCCTTTGCCGCTTGCGGGGTATAGGGAGTTATAATATTTTACCTTCCATCACCCAAACTTTCTCTGTCACCTCAGCCTTTAAAAGCTCAGCTTTAAACTGATCGCAATTCTTAAACTGTAGTTGATTAATAATTCGGTATTCGACATGTAGTTTAAACGATACGGTTTCAAACGGCCAGGGTTTCACAGTTAAAGAACCATTTTTATTTTGCATTAACTTATATTGTTTTTTATCCGGTCCCTGACTGATTTCAATGGTCCTATTCTCCGGTTGAACCTCATGCTGACAAAGTAACAGGGAAAATGCATCGCACCATTCCATTAAAGCGTATATACGGCTGGTTTCCTTTTCGCTGATGTTTAATTCTTTTCTCCATATTTTCTGAAGCTTAATTTGCTCATTTAAAAAATGCTTAGCCTCCGGATTGCTCTCCGCTTCTTTGTGATGCAAAAACACCATGTGCATAGAAGATAACAAGCCGATATACCTGCTTTTTGATAAGGAAAAATCCTGTAAGCGCCGGCAGTGGTCAGCTTCAAATAACTTCATTCTATAATTTACCGGCCCGCCCAAAGGGGTTAGCAGATCATTAGCCTCCAGTTCAATTTGTGCATCATCGTGGTCGGCAATGGCTAAAACTGTTTCTGTCCACCGTTTCGGCCTGTCCTTTTTTCGCCACTGCATAGCTATTTGTGCCGATAATAAGCCATGTGCCCTTTGGGTTATTATTTCCCACCCCTTTTCAAGATAATTGACGATCATATTTTATTCAACACAATTATTGTTTCGCTTGTTTAATAGTTGCTGTTGTAATTTAAATTAACACCTCATCAATAAAATGAAGCTATAATGATATAGTTTGAAAAACCACTTTTCATCTTTGCAAAAACTACGCTATGTCACATCTGTTTTCTCCCTTAAGAATAAAAAATATTGAATTAAAGAACCGTATCATGGTTTCGCCCATGTGCGAATACTCCAGTGAAGACGGTTTTGCCAACGACTGGCACCTGGTGCATTTAGGCAGCAGGGCAGTCGGTGGGGCTGCTTTGATTATCACAGAAGCAACTGCGGTATCAGCCGAGGGTCGCATTACCTACGGAGACCTGGGGATTTATAAAAATGAGCACATCACAAAACTGAAGCAGATAACTGATTTTATACACCAGCATGGGGCTTATGCCGGTACCCAACTGGCACACGCCGGACGCAAGGCAAGTCACGAAAAACCATGGCTGGGCGGCACTCAGATACCTGCCGATCATCCCAACGGATGGGAGAGCGTGGCGCCAAGCCCCTTAGCTTTCATTGATAGCGAAACAGCGCCGCTAGAACTTGACAAAGTGGGTATTAAAAAAGTAAAAGCCGATTTTAAAGCCGCTGCCAAACGCGCAATTGCAGCAGGCTTTGATGTAATTGAACTGCATGGTGCACATGGCTATTTGATCCACGAATTTTTCTCGCCATTAAGTAACCACCGTACAGATGAATATGGGGGATCATTTGAAAACCGTATTCGTTTTTTGCTGGAGGTGATTGAAAGTGTGAAAGAAGTTTGGCCTGAAGAAAACCCGCTGTTTGTGCGTATTTCGGCAAGCGACTGGACGGAGGGCGGTTGGACGGCCGACGATTCTGTTGCGCTGGCAAAAATATTAATAAATAAAGGAGTTGACCTTATTGATTGTTCGTCAGGCGGTAACGTTGCTATTGCAAAAATTCCGGTAAGACCCGGCTACCAGGTTGAATTTGCCGAAAAGATAAAAAAGGAAACCGGGATATTGACCGGCGCGGTGGGTATGATAACAGAACCCAAACAAGCCGATGAGATTATTCAGGAAGGCGAGGCGGATCTTATAATCATAGCACGTGAGTTTTTACGTGATCCTTATTTCCCGCTGCGTGCAGCGCATCAATTGGGCCAGCAAGTTAAATGGCCTGTTCAATACGAAAGAGCCAAATGGCATTAAAAAATTATTTAATTTTGGAATGTGTTAAATAAACCATTGTCATTGCGAGCACAGCGCATCAATCGCGAACTTTGCAGAGCCACTTTGTATAGCATGCGATTGCTTCTTCGTTCCTCATCGCAATGACAAGGTCTATTTTATTAATTTCTCAAATGAAAAAATACCTCTCATTAGTTACTTTCTCGCATACCATTTTTGCAATGCCTTTTGCCTTTATCGGCTTTTTTTTGGCTGTAACTACAACCAATTATCATTTTGAATGGCTGAAACTGGTAATGATGGTATTGTGTATGGTATTTGCCCGTAACTCAGCCATGGCGTTTAACCGTTACCTTGATAGGGATGTAGATTCAAAAAACCCCCGCACCAAACAAAGAGATATACCGGCAGGGCGCATTAGCCCGGCAGCTGCTTTAACCTTTACCATCGTTAACTGTATTTTATTTATTGGCACAACCTGGTTTATTAACCGCTTATGTTTTTATTTATCGCCGGTTGCTTTGCTGGTGGTGCTGGGCTATAGCGCCACCAAGCGTTTTACGGCACTTTGCCATTTGGTTTTGGGTTTGGGCTTGTCGTTAGCACCGATTGGCGCATACCTGGTAGTAACCGGGCAATTTGCTTTAACGCCCTTGTTTTTTTCGTTCGCCGTGCTATGCTGGGTAAGCGGTTTTGATATTATTTACGCCCTGCAGGATGAAGAATTCGACCGCAATGAAAACCTGCACTCCATCCCAGCCTACCTGGGCAAAGTGAACGCATTAAGATTGTCTACCTTTTTGCATGTACTTTCCGCAGCGTTTGTAGTAATGCCTGTTTTTTATACGCATGTGGGCATACCTTATTATGCTGGAATCATATTCTTCTGCGCGATGCTTACCTATCAGCACCTGCTGGTAAAACCTAATGACCTTAGCCGCGTGAACTTTGCATTTATGACTACCAACGGTATAGCCAGCGTAGTTTTTGCGGTTTTCTTTTTGATTGATAGGTTGTGGATACGTTGAGTCTGAAAGTTAAGGAAAAAATCTGCACAGTCATAAAGATATGCGGTGGCATTACATAACCTGGTTTTAGGAACAATACCGATTTAAGAATGGAGTTATTAAGATATACCATAAAATCTATTGCCTCATTAACCAGGTGGCGGTTTGGTAGTGGGGTAGTTTTGGTGCCGTATAAAATTAATGACCGGGAGCAATTAACAAAGGAGTTAGATAAACATATTAAATCTTTAGGCTTATAATAACATTTGAAAGAATAATTTCAAATGTTTTGCTGCGATTAAACGACTAACATATTTTCTAGTTGTCATCCCACTGTGAATTTCTTTAACATTTACTTTGATAATAATCCCTACATCTGCACATTTGCATATCTGCAAATAAAAACATCATGATCCACAAAAAAACAAGAACATACGTACCTGCCGATCTCGAAATTAAATGGGAAACCCTGGAACCGCTTTTTAAAGAATTGCGGGACCGTCCCCTAAACTCTGTTAAAGAACTGGAAAAATGGTTGCATGACCGCAGCGAACTGGAAGCTGCCATTGAGGAAGATTTTGCATGGCGGTACATCCGCATGACCTGTGATACCACCAGTGAAGAGTTATTGCAAAACTTTCAATACTTTGCCACAGAGATAGAGCCTAAAATTGCGCCTTACAGCAATGAGCTGAATAAAAAGTTGGTTAATAATACTTGGGTTGATAAGCTGGACGGTAAAAAATACTTTATCTACCTGCGTGGGGTAAAAAAATCACTTGAGCTTTTCAGGGAAGAAAACATCCCGCTAAATACAGAAATACAGGTTGAACAGCAAAAATACCAGGGCATAACCGGCTCCATGTCGGTACACATCGGCGATAAGGAATTTACATTGGAGCAAGCTGCCGTTTTATTGAAAGATACTGACCGCAGCAAAAGGCAGGAAGCCTGGGAAAAGATAACCGAACGCCGTTTACAAGATAAAGATCAGCTAAACCAGCTTTTTGACCATTTGAGGGAACTAAGACATAAAGTAGCGCTGAATGCAGGGTTTGAAAACTTTAGGGATTATATGTTCCAGGCACTGGGGCGTTTTGATTATACCCCGCAGGATTGCTATGCTTTTCATGAGGCGATTGAAAAAGAAATTGTACCGATATTAAAAGAACAAGCAAGAAAGCGGAAAGAAGCATTAAAGCTTCCGGTTTTGAAGCCATGGGATATGGATGTTGATATATCAGGCAAACCGGCTTTAAAACCTTTTAATAACGGTGCTGAACTGGTGGAAAAATCTATCCAGTGCTTTAGTAATATCAACCGGTATTTGGGCGAACGTTTGGAGATAATGAAGGACAATAATCTTTTTGATGTGGAAAGCCGCAAAGGGAAAGCACCCGGTGGCTATAATTATCCGCTGTCAGAAACCGGCGCTCCTTTTATTTTTATGAACTCGGCCAATACCTTCCGTGACCTAACTACTATGGTGCACGAGGGCGGCCATGCCGTGCACACCTTCCTTACCGCCGATCTTGAGCTAAATGATTTCAAGCATTGCCCAAGCGAAGTAGCCGAGCTGGCTTCTATGAGCATGGAGCTGATCTCCATGGATAACTGGGATGTGTATTTCGATAATGAAGAAGATTTAAAACGTGCCAAACGCGATCAGCTGTTTGATGTATTAAAAACATTGCCGTGGGTAGCGGTAGTTGACCAGTTTCAGCACTGGATATATACCAACCCGGGCCATACCGACGCGGAACGTACCCAGGCGTGGATAGAGATATACGAGCCGTTTGGCGCCGGCTTTGTTGACTGGAGCGAACACCAGGAGGCCGAGGCCAACTTGTGGCAAAAACAACTGCACATTTTCGAAGTGCCATTTTATTACATTGAATATGGTATGGCCCAACTAGGCGCTATAGCCGTATGGAAAAACTACAAAGAAAACCCTGAGAAAGGCCTGCAGCAATATTTGAATGCTTTAAAATTAGGCTATACAAAAACCATCAAAGAAATTTATGAAACGGCGGGAATCAAATTTGATTTCAGCGCCGGTTATGTGAAAGAACTGGCTGAGTTTGTAAAGGGAGAGATGGATAAATTGTAAGAAAAAGGGTAAGAAGTCTAAATTAAACAAGTGAAGCAGATAACCCGGTGGTTACCTGCTTCACTTGTTTTTAGATTTGTGTACTCAACTTCTATTTATAAGCTTCTAGGAGCGGCTTTACCATTTTTGCGGCCTGTAAACGCCAGTTGGTTTTTAAAATATCATAATTGGTTAACGCATAATATCTTTTAAAATTTAACTTGGTAGCCCCGGGCTTATAGGGTCCGGCTAAACCGAATAATTCATTTTTATCATTCTTTTCAGGAAGTGAAAATTTAAACGCGTAGTAAACGGAACCGTTTTTTGTGATACTTCCCAATAACTTTATACTGGTGGTGGGACTTCCGTTATCCTCATCCGTTGCAATATTTTGGTAAAGACAAAGCTTTGCGTATTCACTCTGAGTACGGTACTTTAACGGCACCATAACTAATTGCTTCTGGTTATTATACGCTTCCATTAAGTCATAACGAGTACCTAAACTGTCCAAATACTTATTAACCAACAATTTATTATTAGGCAGCTGATTATATATGCGTGCACCTATTGCGTCGGGCGCATATAGCCCGTTAGGGTCTTTTTCAAGATATGTTTTAGTGAATTTATCGTTAAAATCCTCACCCTTTATTTTGCCAATTAGTCGCATGTAATTGTACATATTACCCATCCATTCATTAGTTGAGCTGTCTTTCAGCGATAAATAGCTTTTCATGTCGCTTTCGGCAGAAGCCATTATCGCAACATAGTTGGCTCTTAATATTTTATCATATTGGCTGTTTTTTTCATCCGCTATATTTCTCGCAACTCTTAAAAGATATGTTCTATAGTTACTGTATTTATTGAATGGTAAAATCTGTTCGAGATGTGCGGCCGCAAACTCCACAGAATCAATTAAAGGGCTAAAAGTTTCATAAGATTCTTTTGCCTTTAACGGAGGATCTGAAACTAGTAATTTTAAATAAATATCATACCCTGTTTTTTTGTTTAGCTGGGGTATAGCTGATAAAGCGGCAGCTTTAATATCATCTTTCCCTTTTAAATCAGGATATAAATTTACCAGTACATTCATTGTGGAATCGTTATTAACTGATTTAAGTTTTTTTATGAGCGTGGCCCTAACGCCATCTGTTAAGGTATCATCAGGGTAATTCTTTTTAAGCGATGTGTAAATATAAGGGAGCTCGGTAGTATTAAAGTCATAGTATGACAGTGCACCAAGCGCAGTTTTAGCGACAAGAGTATCAGTTGATGCAAGATCATTGCATATTTTCTCTGCTTTGGATACTGAAAGATTTACTTTTGGCTTCGATGGCCTGCGACTTACCAGTGAATTATAAAAAACATTGCTTGCCTTATCAAAAAGCTCCGCACTATCTGCATGGGCGGTTAAACAAAAAACAATATCGTCGTTTACAATAATTAGCATTCTGTTTGTA
>JAQNCM010000457.1 GCA_029237615.1 Mucilaginibacter sp. | reverse complement strand
CTGATCGCGATAGCGCGCTCCTCGGTGGTCACCAAACACGGCACCAAATAGTCCGCCTTGATCTTCCCCTTCTTGAATAACAAGCTGAGCGCTCGCCAGCGTCGACCCCCGGCGACGACGCCAATGCGCTTGCGCCCCTTCTTGCCCTTGCTGCGGTCTTCATAACCCGCGAGATTTTGTAGAACGCCTTCCGCTTCGAGCAAGTCGGCGAACTCCGGAATTCCTTTTTCGGAATCTGTCTTGCGTACGTTGTGCGGCGACAGGAAGAGCTGGCCAAACGGAACCGCGCGAATGAGACCCGAGTTAGATTGCATCGTCATGGGTGAACTCCTCTAATGGAATGGAATAATTTGAACTGAAGCCGATCGGCCTTCCGGTTCGAACGGCTTCCCGCCCAGAGCGCCGTCGTGCGCGGCGATATCAAGGGAGCGGCCGCCGTCGCGGCCGCAGCGGCGCGACTGGCGCGGCCCGCAGCCGTCTGCGGCGAGGACACGGGTCGCGACGCGGCCCTTGAGATCGCCGCGGGCGATGGCATCCGGTACTCGTCGAAGGGAGATCCCGCGTTCTCTGACAAGGGCGCTGGGAGCGCCCCCTAGACTTGGCGTACCGGTCGGTCGCGCGGCATACGCCGTCGCAACTGATCCGGCGGCTTTCCGCGCATCGGGTTTTTTGGCATCGGATCGCTCCTACCCTGCGACCCGCAGGCCCGGCCACCGCTCGTTGCGATCTCTTCTCAACTTCGTTTTCCCCGCCCAAGCCTGTAAGAGGCAAGTTGCCAGGCGTTAGCCCAGGAGAGTGGGTCTAATGAGACCTCGAGAGCCGAGGCGCGGAATGCGTGCTCGAGCAGACTCCCCTAGGCAAAGATCCTCGAATAGGTCATTCCGCTATCCCGATAAAATCAACACCCGGGATATGTCGTTTACCGCAGAGCCGGCGCAGGGAGTGAAGGTAACGGACGTCACACGAGCCGCGCGGAGCGCGGAGATACCGCGGCGCAGAATTGAAAATTAAGTGTCTGCCGGGATTGCGCCCGTCAGGTTATGGCTTATGCTCGGGCCTTTGGATCGCCACGGACGGTTAAGAACAAATAATTATCTGCCGAGGGGCGCGGCGGATTATCAGGAGGGTCCAAAGATGCTCAGGGTTGCGATTGCATCCATTTCCTTATCCGTGCTGTGTGTAGGCTGCGCCTCGTCGGAATTACGGGGCAGCACGCTCGCCGTGTCGACTTCCATCGGGCCCATCATTGAGCAGCAGGTATTGGGCAATTTGGCGCAATCCTATGACTCGCCGTATTCGATACCGGCGCAGGCCGTGCTGAGCCAGGGTGCCATCCAAATCCAGAATCAGGCGACCGCTTCACTGAAGCTGCCTTATACGCATACTTTCAACAGTTCGAAGGAAGCGGATCCCGGCGTGACGTTCCAGTGGCAGGAGACTTGGACGATCGTGCCGGTCATGGACTCCGAAGATCTCGATCGCCTCCAATATCTGTATAGCGGTGCGACCATGCCCTTAAGGAAGGCGCCGGGAAAACCTCTCGGACACTATCTTAGTTTCAGCATCGCGAAACCCAAGTACGGCGAGTTCGCTGGCAGCTGCGACACCTCCGCCACCAGCCCCGCACCCAAGCCCGGCTCCCCTCCGCCCTCTCCGTTTCAGAACTGCGCGGAGATCAACAAATTGCTGAGCGAGGCACCCAACTGGCTGAGCTTCGATAGCGAACCGGTCCGAGTGGGAGACGCGAGCGACCCCAACAACTTTACGCCCAAAGGCAAGTTCGGCCGCCATCATATTTGGGTGCGGCCTCGCGAGTTCGCGAAATTCACGATGTACGTGCTCTACGCGACACCCAATTCGCAAGACACCGCCACGAATGCCAAGGGATTATCGTTCTCCATTCAAGAGCGTGATCACGGTCACAGAGGGATGCCGTAGAAGCGGAAGATCGTCGATCAGTCGGTGGCGTTACCCGTCGCCACACAGGATGCTGAGGCCAAGATCACGTGATATCGCACGAAACACGGCGGTTGGTTAGGGATGCCTCGCGTTGACGTTTATTCGAAGGACTGTCGATGACCCCTGCGGAATGGAAAACGATCTGCGACCAAATTACTGACGAGATGCGAGCACACACTCGGGCGTTCGTCACGGCTATCTCGACTCGAACCGGATCGTATCCGAAGCTCGTGGGTTCGGGCGCATACCTGTTGCGTGAGGGACAGGGATTTCTATTGACGTGTGAACATGTCGCGAATCAGCCGAACCTCGAGCACCAATTCTGGACGTCGGACAAACAGCTGCCCATCCGCGAGGCATTCACGCTCAAGCCCGATCCGATCGACGCCGCATGGAGCACTGTTCCGGATGAGATGTGGTCTGGTATCAATCACGCGTCCAAGGCAATCCCTTACGAAAGATTTGCTCTGAAGCATTCCATATCGGATCCGGAGGAAGTCCTGTTCTTTCGCGGCTTTGCGGGAGAAAACGCGTACTACGATTGGGTTGACTATCACACGCCCGGCTCGGGCTATTGCTCGCAGGAGAAGCGCGAGGTCCAGCACGACCCACGAATATTGGAAATGCTGTGGGAGCCAGAGAAGGCCACGATTACGAGTCAGACGACACAGGAATCCAGAGAGAAAATGAAGTTCAGCGACCCAGCCGGATTCAGCGGGTCGTTGCTCTGGAATACCCGTTTCATGGAATGCCACCGAGCGGGGCACGCATGGGATCCGGGTCGGGCGGTCGTGACGGGCATTGTGCGTCGATACGACCCCGACACGAAGACCGTATTAGCACTACGCGTCGAGCATCTTCGCGCCGCGCTCGAGGGCGATCTTTCTTCATGACAGGGCCGCGGTCAGCGCAGTGCCGCCGTTTGTGAGTCTGGGATGTGAGGGAGCGACTCCCCGTGGACGCGCGATGCTGCATCGGTGCGGACCTCGTCGTGAGGACCTACGTCGGACTCGCAAAAGGCAGGGTGAACCTACAGGCTCGTTAGAGTGCAGCGTTCCGGGTGGATTGAAGAAGTCGTCGTCAGATTCAGCAGCCATGGGGGCAATGTGCAAAGACTTAACGCTTTTTTGGGTATTTCCGTACTTTTTCTTCTGACGAGCTGCGGAATTTCGCAGAGCGATTTTGAAAAGCTCAAAGCCGAAAATGA
>JAQNCM010000318.1 GCA_029237615.1 Mucilaginibacter sp. | reverse complement strand
AACATATTATGGCGATATGAGGTAACCGGTTAAAGTTGAGCATACTGTTAATCTTTTTTTAGTCAATTTTACAGAAATAATTATGTTCCGCACGAACATTGGGTCAATTCGTTGTCTATATTCCTTAAGAACATTTGATTTGCGGAAAATATCTGTAAAAAACTTATTCAATTCGCTGTCCCATGTTCCCATCAGAACAAAAAATTTATTTCTATAAAAATGAAAAATAATTTAAAAAAAACTTAGAGACTGTTTAAATTTTATTCAATATTGTTTTTATTTAAACACAAAACAACCCGTCTTTGCGAGGCACGAAGCAAGGACGTTATTTTTATCGTTTTTGAACAGTCTCTTACTCTCCTAAAATTTCGTGCAGTACGTTATTGTAAACCATTTTCAGGTCGGTAATATGGCCAAACAGTTCACCATCTACATTTAAAAAACCGTTGGTAACCGTTCCTAACAGGCTAAAATCCACTTCACTTGTTGCCATCATTTCAATAAAACGTTCCTGGTCAGCAGGCGATATGCTTACCGCTACCCTGCCCTGTGCTTCCCCAAACAGGAAAGCATCCTTGCGGATAGCGCTATCGGTTTCTATTTCAAAACCCAGGCCATTTGGCAAAGCAGATTCTACCAGCGTGACATACAAGCCACCATCAGAAACATCATGTGCCGATTGAATTACCTTATGTTTAATAAGCTGTTTTATTACCTGGTGCATGGCGTACTCCTTATCAATATCAAAATAAGGAGCAGGTGCTGCCAATATTTTATGGTATGATGCCAGGTATTGTGAGGATGCAATATCGTTCACCGATTCACCAATCAAATAGATCAGGTCGCCGGGTTGTTTAAAGTCAGATGTCATCATGTTCGACAGATCATCCATAACCCCCAGCATACCAATGGTTGGGGTTGGAAATACAGGGCCATCATCAGTCGACTGATTATAAAAACTTACGTTTCCGCCTGTAACCGGTGTTTCAAACTTGCGGCAGGCTTCACCCATGCCTTTTATGGCGCCTACAAACTGCCAGTAAACTTCCGGTTTATATGGATTTCCAAAGTTAAGGCAATTAGTTATAGCCACTGGCTCACCGCCGGCGCAGGTTATGTTACGGGCTGCTTCAGCTACTGCAATAGCTGTTCCTTTTTGCGGGTCGGCGTAAACATAGCGGGAATTACAGTCAACGGTAATTACAATAGCTTTATCAGTGTCTTTAACCGCAATAACAGCGGCATCACTTGGCCGGTTGGTTGTCATGGTTGATGTACCGATCATCGAATCGTACTGGTCAGTTACCCACCTTTTTGATGCTATATTTGGATGGCCTATCAAATGCTCAGCAACTACGATCAGATCATCCGGTTCCGGCACGTCTTCAATTTTAAATTGCTGATTTTGCTTGTAATAGGCAGGTTCGCGATACTCACGTTCGTAAACCGGGGCGCCTCCGCCTAAAACAAGATCGTCTGCAGGCACATCGGCAACCAATTCGCCGTTCATATAATATTCCAGGCGCTTGGTATCGGTTACTTCACCTATAATAGCGCAGTTCAGGTCCCATTTATCAAATACTGCTTCAACTTCTTTTTCCCGGCCTTTGAAAACCACGATCAGCATGCGCTCCTGAGATTCAGAAAGCAAAATTTCATATGGCTTCATATGTTCCTGCCGCATCGGTACTTTATCAAGATATATCTTCATACCGTGTTCGCCTTTTGCAGACATTTCGGAATTTGAACAGATAATACCGGCTGCACCCATATCCTGCATACCAACAACGGCACCGGTTTTTATAACTTCTAAAGTAGCCTCGAGCAATAATTTTTCCTGAAATGGGTCACCTACCTGTACTGCGGGAAGGTCATTAACAGAATCTTCTGTAATATCTTTTGATGCAAAAGCCGCGCCATGTATACCATCTTTACCGGTTGCGGAACCTACTATATAAACAGGATTTCCCACTCCATAGGAGGTCGCAGATACCGTTTCTCCGGCTTTTACTATTCCTGCGGAAAAAGCATTCACCAGCGGGTTGACATTATAACATTCGTCAAAAAACAATTCGCCGCCAACGGTGGGTATACCAAAGGCATTGCCATAATGACTGATCCCTTTTACCACGCCTTTTATCAGCCATTTGGTACGGTCGAGCGTTAGGTCACCAAAACGAAGCGAGTTTAACTGCGCTATCGGCCGTGCTCCCATCGTAAAAATGTCGCGGTTTATACCGCCTACACCGGTCGCTGCTCCCTGGTAAGGCTCAAGGGCCGACGGGTGATTATGTGATTCTATCTTAAAGGCACAGCCAATATTGCCGCCGAGATCAACAAGGCCGGCATTTTCTTCACCAGCCTTAGCCAGCATCCGCGGACCATCTTTGGGTAAAGTTTTTAGCCAGGTAATAGAGTTTTTGTAGGAACAATGTTCGCTCCACATTACCGAAAAGATAGACAGCTCGGTAAAGTTAGGAATGCGTCCTAATATTTCTTTTATACGTTCGAATTCTTCGGGTAGTAAACCAAGATCTTTGGCGGTTTCAACGGTGGTTAATTCCAGGTGCTCCAATTTGTTTTTGTTTTTTGAAAGGATGCACAAAATTAGGAAAAAGCCGCGAAAGGCGAAAGGTAAAAGGCGAAAGGTTTTATTTAAAAACAAGAGTTATTACAATCAACCTCTAATATCTCTCCTCAACATTTAAAACCCTTTACCTTTCGCCTTATGTTTTAGCTTTGATTATTCATTTAATTGAAAATTAATAGGAATGGTGTATCTCACACGCACGGCCTGTCCGTTCTGCATACCTGGTTTCCATGCCTTGGCTAATTTTAATACACGTAATGCTTCTTCATCAAATCCATGCCCTGCTCCCTTTTCAACCACTATATTTGATAAGCTGCCGTCCTTTTCAATAATAAAACTTAGAAACACCTTGCCGCTTACACCTTCATCCTGGGCTGCACCGGGAAATCTTAAATTTTTATTTAAAAACTTAGCCCAGGCTCCTTCGCCGCCAACAGGTTCAGGCATTTTGTCAAGGCCCCACATAGGATGCACAGAGACATCCGGCGCGGGTTGCATTCCGGTGCCGCCGGATGGTTCCAAAGGAAGTGCGGTATTATCTCCTTCGGTGCCTTTGCTGGTAGTTTGGCCAACGGCTCCTGTAATATCAGTTATTTTTGCGGGTTGTTCAGTTATTTTATCGTCCGGCTGCGCAACCATGGTTACAAGTTTTGTAGTATTTACAGGCGGTTGTGCTTTTAACGGTTTGGCAGCAGGTGGTTTCACTGCTTTGGGCTCTATTATTTTAGCAATGTGAATGTTGGGATCATTAACCACAGGTATCATTCTCTCAATTTTGGGTTGTGAATGAAAGATACCGTATCCTCCAAATAATAAAAGGACGCTTAAAAAGGTGATTCCCATGGCCCTTACCAGGTTACCTGCATAATGCTGCCTTAAATAATAAGC
>JAQNCM010000316.1 GCA_029237615.1 Mucilaginibacter sp. | reverse complement strand
AAAAGACTTTGTAAATCAGCCGGAGATTTCTATTTTTGCATTCTCCAAAACGGTAGATGTAGCTCAGTTGGTTAGAGCATCGGTTTGTGGTACCGAGGGTCGTGGGTTCGAGCCCCATCATTTACCCGGAACGCCTTTCAGGAAACTGAAGGGCGTTTTTTGTTTTTTGTCACTGCCGAAATTAAACTACCAGAAAAGGATGAGGAAATTACATTGCAGAAATTTTTTCATTGAGCAGGGGCTTAAGCCTAAATATAATCAATTCATTTCCCTAAATTAGTTGAAAAAAATGAGTGCAGCAGACTTTATTAGCCAGATGCCTGCCGAAAGGCAGGACACCTTAACCGCCATCCACAAGGCGATATCGGCGAATGACCCCAGTGTAATCCCTGTCGTCAAACCGATGATGGGTAAGGAAATGATCCTGTATGAAGAGCGCTGCTACATGAAATATGGACTTGCCAGCACCAAAAATTACATGTCGCTGCATTGCCTGCCTATGTACATGAATCCTTCCCTGCATGCCAAATATTCAAGCTTATTGCCGGCGGCCAAATTCCAGAAGGGCTGTATTAATTTTACGAATGGAGAAGACCTGCCAATTGTAGTCTTAACGGAACTGATCGCCGAGTGTTCGTCCATCGACATCGCGGCCATGCTCGAAAACCGGAAAAGAAAATCCTAAATGTGCGGCACCAGGCCGAAGAGTTGATGCTAATAGAAACAACATTTTTCGCGCATCATAATTTTCTACTCCAAATCGCAATTCAATTTTTACTTCCTTTGATAAATTTCGCGAAATTCTGAGGAGAAATGACAAAAAAGGTGTCATTGGCAGCCCCGTCGAAGGATGAGCGCAGAGGCCTTTGCCCCTATGCCTTTGTTGGTGTTTGTCACAATAGGTGTTCGGAAGATTTTAAAAGCAGTGGATGGGTTTGATTCCTTCCTGGGGGAAGGAGGAGGTAGGGGTTTAGCGAACTATTTAAACAACCTATTAAAAGCTTACCGTCCTCAAACATGGCGGTGAAACCCCTCCCCGCCACTTCACAGTCTACGTACCCCTCCCTCCAAAGGAGTCCTATGGACCGGTAAGAGGGAATTTTAGTGATAAAATTAATTCTTCCTAACACCTATCGGGACAAACACCTACATAGGCAATTACTTTAACCACAGATTCTGCGCTGTTGGCCGCCAATAATGCTTAATTTGATGCGGCTAAAAAGTCCAAATAAGTTGGACAACAAAGGGTTATGGAACTGAAAACCTTCCAACCTGTTGCAGCGCTCACCGAGTTGTAGAACGCTGCCGGATGATCAGGAGTGAACATTAAGGATAAAAAGATCGCACTCAACGTCTTTTAAAGCTTTTACCCCATTTTTTGTATCATTTTGTATTAGCTTGTTTTATCCGGCTGATGTAATCGTCTCATTTACAAGGTAACTTCTATTTTTTCTGTATCACGTGTTTTTTTTGTGTCACTTGTTTGTGAAACAAGATGCCGGGTTTATAAAACACCGCCTTTTACCCGCACTCGTCCATAATGAAACTTTTTACTTTCTATTTTGTTGATGCACTGTTGATTATAAAAGGATTATAATCATTTAACAAATTAACTAAATATCATGAAGATTCAAATATGGTTACCAGTAGTTTTACTGGTACTGGCAGTTTCGCAAGGCTGTGTCAGCAATAAAAAATATGCTGAGTTACAAACAAATTACAACAAATCATTGGATACTAACCGAAACCTTAAACAAAGCTGGCAGGTTACCCAGCAAGAGCTTGCCGTTTCAAGAGGTCGCGTACAGAGCCTGGAAGATCAAATTGCTGCCGCGAAATCAAATTCGCTGGCTTTACAGGATGCATTAAATAAATGTTTGGCGGGCAGTAACCAGGGAAATGTGAATATAGCTAAGCTGGCGGATCAGATAAATGCCTCAGATAAATATATCCGGCAGCTGGTGGAGCTTAAAAATAAAAGCGACTCACTTAACCGGATCCTGACCAATAATCTTACCCGGTCATTAAACCCGGATGAAACAAAGGATGTGGATATAAAGGTGCTTAAAGGAGTGGTTTACATATCACTTTCTGATAATATGCTTTATAAATCAGGTAGTTACCAGATCTCAGACCGTGCAGGTACAATATTAAGTAAAGTAGCCAAGATCATTAACGATTACTCAAACTATGATGTGCTTGTGGAAGGTAATACGGATAATGTGCCAATAGCACAAACCAATATCCGTAATAACTGGGATTTGAGCGCATTAAGGGCATCTTCGGTAGTGCAGGCTTTGCAAAATAGTTATAACGTTGATCCCAAACGTTTAACAGCAGGCGGCCGCGGTGAATATAACCCGGTGGCAGATAACAGTTCGGACTTTGGTAAAGCCAAAAACAGGCGTACGCAGATCATTATTACGCCTAAACTGGATCAGTTTATGACGCTTATTGGAAAAGACGCTCCGGCAAAAAAATAAAATTGATTTAACCGTGAACGCTTTTTAAAACTATCGGCTTAAATATCATTTATCACAAAAACGCTTCCCACCTGCTTGGGAAGCGTTTTTATTTACAACCATCGCGGTATAGTTATTGCGGCAGTTAATCATTAACAAAATACAATTTTTATGAAAGCGCAAAACCAAAAAAACAGCAATAACGTACAGGGAACGCCAACAGCTGACCGGGCGTTTACCAACCAGAATGAATTATTAAAAGAAAAAGGCATCAGTAATTCGGGGGGACAGCGGTCTAATCAAACTTCCAATAAAGACAGCGCTCATAAACCGGAAAAGAAAAAAGGTTGACAATCCAAATGCTCCTGCAAAATACAGGAGCGTTTTATTATCAAAACCTGCTATCCATAATTTTTTCTATTTTGTATTGCTAATAATTTAATTTATATCGAATTTAGGTATGAATTTTGCAATAGTAATTCGTTTATATTAAGATATTCTCATTTTAATATCGAGATGCTTACCTTTGATTGTAGGGGAGGATAACAGATTATTGAATATTCCTCTATTTAAAAATTTAATTATGAAACACGGACTTTTGATTGATATGGATGGGGTGATTTACAGCGGCGAAACGTTGATAAACGGTGCCGACAAATTTATCGCCCATCTGCTTGAAAATGATATACCTTTTACGTTTATGACCAATAACAGCCAGCGCACACGGCTTGAGGCGGTACGGAAATTAAGACGGCTTGGGATTGAGGTTACAGAAGACCACGTTTATACCAGCGCCATGGCTACAGGAACATTCCTGGGTACTCAAGGCCCGGGTGGTACGGCTTATGTGCTTGGCGAAGGTGGTTTGCTAACCAGTTTACATGATAATGGAATTACTTTGGTTGATACTGATCCTGAATTTGTGGTTTTGGGTGAGGGCAGAAATTTTACACTGGAAATGGTACAACGCGCAGTTGACATGATCTTAGCCGGAGCAAAGTTTATTACTACCAACCGTGACCCATCGCCTAAAAAACCCGGATGGAACAACCTGGGCATTGCGGCTACCACGGCAATGATAGAAGAAGCCTCAGGAAGAAAAGCGTTTGTAACCGGTAAACCGAGCCCGGTGATGATGCGTTCTGCACGTAAATACCTCGGGTTGGAAACAGCTGAGACAACGGTTGTGGGCGATACGATGGAGACAGATATACAGGGAGGCGTACAAATGGGTTATAAAACGATTTTGGTTCTTTCCGGTATTGCAAAAAAGGACGATTTGAGCCATTACGCTTTTAAACCTGATATGATCGTTAGCTCTGTAGAAGATATTGAGTTTCCACTAAAATGGTGGAACGCTGGATTGACTAAAGAAGCGGATATCCATTCTTTTAACCATGAAAACCATTAACCCCATAACCCTGGAAATTAATGTTTCATTGCGTTAAAGTTTGTTAAATATTTTGCTTAATTAATTAAAAATAAGAGATTTAGGTCGGAGTTAAATCACCTCCGAACCCAACCTTATGAAAGCATTTATTTTAGCTGCGGCTTACATTTTACTACTTGTTCAGGCTTCCTGCAACAATAATGGCCCGGCTGACAAATCCAATATCAAAATTAATGACCAGGGGGTTAATATCGCTTATACTGATAATGGTAAAGGCGATACCACTTTGCTTTTTGTACATGGATGGTGCATTGATAAAACCTACTGGACAAACCAGGTGAATTTTTTCTGCAAAAAATACCGTGTAGTTACCATTGACCTTCCTGGGTTTGGTCAATCCGGAAAAAACAGAAAGGTATGGAATACGGAAGCATTCGGCAAGGATGTGGATTCGGTAATGTCACAACTAAATTTAAGGAATGTTATCCTGATTGGGCATTCAATGGCCGGTGATATAATTTTACAGGCTGCTATAAACGCTAAGAGTAGGGTAATTGGTTTAGTAGGAGTTGACAATTTTAAGAATGTTGGGCATATACAATCCAAAGCCGATAAAATAGACTTTGATAAGGCTATTGATACCATGAAACATCATTTTAAAAAAATTACTTTTGAATATTTTAACCAGGCCTTATTTTATAAAACAACAGCAGACAGTATAAAGAAAAGAATACTCAATGATGTAGCAAAAGCCGATACCGTGATTGCAACAGCATGTATGGCCACTGATGATTTTAATGAGGTTAAAACTTTGACTGGTATGAAGCGAAAGCTATATCTTATCAACAGTGATTACACCAAAACCGACACTACCGGGTTTAAGAAAAACAACATCCCTTATCAGGTTATCAATATCCATGCTACCGGGCATTTCCCTATGATTGAAAAGCCACAGGAGTTTAATACCGCACTGGCGCAGGTTATTAAGAATATAAAATGATTGTTAGATGCTTTATTGTAAAAGCCGTTTTAAACATAAATTACTTGTCGGAATTTATTTAGCCACACTCAATGTAGCGGTTGTTTTTCCGCAGGTGGCCATTTCCTTATCGTTGTAATAAGGGTTCTTAATTTTAGCCGTCTCGCTTAGCCAGTAAGCCTTTTTCATTGGGCAATATTGCTCATAAACAACAGCCGTATTCATTTTCAAACCTTTTAATACTTCGTAAAGGTTTTTGGAAAGGCTGGCGAAATGTTCCCGCTGATGGTCTATTACCGTAGTTTCGCTGATGTGCCTGCTGTCAAATCTTAATTTATCAGCATAACTGTTAAATATCTTTAGCTGATCGGGTTTTAAGCCTGTTTCAGGCGCAGATAAAGCTGCAAAAAGGTCTTTTGCTTTATTCTCTGCTTCGGTTCCGCTACCTGCTGCAAGTGCATTTTTAACACCAAAATAGGCGGTGGTTATTTTATCAATGTTATTTTGCGCATGTGCGACTAAACTGGATGACGCCAGGATAAGTATTATCGAAAGTGCTTTTAGTGTTTTCATTGTGTGATTTATTAAAATGTGAATTTACCAATTTCTGATTTGAATAAAACATCGGTTTTAGCCATTTATCAAACTTGCAATTAGTGCTTATTTAACAAAAATGCACCCAAAACAAGTCTGAGTGCATTAACGGAAAAATAACTAAAATAACATAGAAGAAGGCCAATAACTATTCTTATTAATTATGCTTAGATTTTTCCTCTTTTTCTTTCTTCTGTTCTAAAAAGAAACAATGGATAGCGCAGGCATGTTGTTTATAATTTTTATGAATAATTCCAATATTATGCCCCTCCGGATCAAGGATGGCACATCTTTCTTTATCCAGGTCTTTGGTATTGAGTACATTTTCTCCATTTACATTGTAATAGGATCCATTTTTTTTGGCGATGCCCAATTTTTTACCGTCGGCACCAATCACATTCCCATTTTTATCAATAAAATATAATTCTTTGCCGTCGTTGCTTCTTACTATATCATCTTTATCAATAAATCCCAATTTAGTTCCACCTTCACGGTTGTAAATCCCCCCTTTTTTATTGATATATATATTATCCGGTTTATCCTGGTTCGGTTGTGCCAGGGCTGTGATATTAATACCTGCCATTATAGCTAGTATTAATATAAATAAGGCGTACTGCTTTTTCATAATTTTGATTTTTAAGTATTACAAATTTCGCGTAAAAATTCTATGTTGCGATGATTATGATCAACTTGAAAATTGATGTTACTCACTTTTAAGAAATAACATGGTCTTATATATGTAACCGGGAATAGTAATAACAAAGCATTTTTAAAGCTTAATGTTTTATATATTAAACAATGAGGAGAGATAAAAATGAAGTATCGTGTTGATTGATATATTATTCCGCCAACTGGCATTATCCCATTCAAATTTCCAATGCTGCACTTTTTAAGCTTGCCGGTAATTTTTTCCGTAAATTTTCAATGCTGTTGTATGTTTGCAATTTTAACAAAATAATATAGCCAATTTTATAATTTATCCCTACTTTTCCAGCTTTAGGACCATTATAATAAGTCAATCGAAATGAAAGCAATTTGTGTTTTTTGTGGAGCCAATTTTAATGGCGATCCTTTACTTAAGTGTGCTGTTGAACAGTTGGCAGCGGTAATGGTAAGCCGTGATATTACCCTGGTGTTCGGCGGGGGCAAGGTAGGAGTTATGGGAATTTTGGCAGATGCGGTATTAAATAACGGCGGCAAAGCGATAGGCGTGATCCCGCAGTTTTTAATGGATAAAGAAGTTGGTCATCCCGGCTTAACCGAACTGCATATTGTGGAGAACATGCACCAGCGCAAGCAATTAATGAATGACCTTTGCGACGGCATTATTATGCTGCCGGGAGGATTTGGAACGTTGGAAGAGTTTTTTGAGGTATTAACATGGCTGCAATTAGGATTGCATAACCACCCGGTAGGGATACTAAATGTAAATGGGTTTTATGATCTGTTACTGCAACAAATGGATGTAATGGTAGAACGAAGGTTTTTAAAGCCTGCCAACCGGCAACTGGTTTTAACATCGGGAGATGCTATTGAACTGGTAAACCTGATGGATAATTGCAAGGTAACGCCTGATGAGGTTTGGTTCAGGGACAGGAATTTAACGTGATTAAGTCTTCTGGAGTCTTAAGTCTTAAATCGATTTGATGCGGTTAACTTGTATAAGAACAGGTAGCCGAGTGCGGCTAAAACACTCAATCCTCC
Organism: Mucilaginibacter sp.; assembly: GCA_029237615.1. Classification (GTDB taxonomy): domain Bacteria; phylum Bacteroidota; class Bacteroidia; order Sphingobacteriales; family Sphingobacteriaceae; genus Mucilaginibacter. Next base: position 6,104 of record JAQNCM010000316.1, on the reverse strand, counting down.
AAGCAGCCACCATAATAGGTTAAATCCGCCATAAGCTATTACTTCACCACCTATAAACGGCGCAAAAACCTGTGCTGCCGACCACGACATGGTGTACAACGCAGCGTATTCGCCACGGTTATACTCGGTGGTACGGTTTATCCAAAAGGAGTTCATAAATGGCATAGCCAGCATTTCGCTAAAAGTCATCAGGATAACAATGATTAAAGCTGCTATGGTAGTGCCGGGAAAAAAATTGAGTAACACAAATCCAACGGCTCCCAATAATACCCCTCCACTAATATAGACTAACCCGTTTCTTTTTCCTTCGAGGTTGTGGATCAGCACCATTTCGACCATCCCGATCATTACGCCGTTGAGCGCCATCAGGAAACCGATAAAACGTTCATTAAAATGCCATTGAATTTTATAAAACACGGGCTCCATAATAAAGAACTGGAAGAAACACATGCCAAAAAGGGTAGACAGGAATATGAAAAAAAGATAATTTTTGTCATTATAAGCGGAGGCCCTTGCAATAGTCTTATCAAGTTTTTTTATGGTATTAACGATGCCTGCCCTTGGCATTAATTTTAGCAGCAATAAAGCGGCAAGAATATTTGTAATGCCGTCGACCCAAAATAGCAAATGGTAATTGATTGAAGCCAGCAATCCGCCGGTTCCGGCACCTACTGCCCAGCCCAGGTTTACCGCCAAACGGTTTAGCGAGTACGATCTGGTTTTATTTTCGTCAGTGCTATAATGGGCAATTGCCGTTGAGTTGGCCGGCCTGAAAGATTCGTTACAAAAACTCAGAACATAAGTGCCGATGCTGAGCGTTAAAAAGGTATGCTGGTAACCTAATATTAAAAATAAAACGCCGCCGCTTAGCAAGGCACCAACCTGCAGGTCGTAAAAGCCTGTTTTATCGGTTAATTTACCGCCCACAAAAGCACCGCATATCGACCCAACACCAAACACAGCCATAATGGTGCCCGCCTGTACAATGGTGAAATGTAACTGCTGTATGCAGTAAATGCTCATAAAGGGTACCACCATAGTGCCGCTCCGGTTGATGAGCATCACTATGCACAGGTACCAGCTATTACGCGAAAGCCCGCTGTATGCTTGTTTGTATAATTGGATAAAGGAGGTAAGCATGGTGCTAATATATTGATGTGCAGATGTGCAATACGTGGATGGGCCCGTTATTTGAAAATCCTTCAGCTTTCTCCTTTAACCCTTTACCTTAAAATGGAGTTCCGGTTCCTTAACCAATGATCTGCTAAAACTAAAGCCGCCATTGCCTCAACAATAGGAACCGCGCGGGGCACTACACAAGGATCATGACGCCCTTTTCCCGATATTTCGGTGGCATTGCCTTCACTGTCAATAGTCTGCTGGCTATGCATAATGGTAGCTACCGGTTTAAAAGCCACCTTAAATTCTATCGGCATTCCGTTGCTTAAACCGCCCTGTATACCGCCAGAGTAATTGGTAATGGTTTTTATAGCACCCAAATTGTTTTTAACGAAGATGTCATTATGTTCTGATCCGCGCATTTCGCTCCCTTCAAAACCCGAACCATACTCAAAGCCATGAACCGCATTGATGCTCAGCATGGCCTTACCTAAGTCGGCATGCAGTTTATCAAACACGGGTTCGCCCAGGCCAACCGGGCAGTTTGTGATATAACAGCTTACTTTCCCACCAACGGTATCTCCCTGTTTACGGATGCCATCAATGTAAGCTATCATTTCTTCGGCAGTTGCCGGATCGGCACAGCGTACAATGTTTTTTTCACGCCCATCAATAAACTCCTGTACATTGGTAATCTCCACATTTGGGGCATTGATCTTGCCAACGCTGCTTACATGAGCGGCTATCTCTATTCCCTGTGTCTTTAACAGCAGTTTCGCCAATGCGCCCGCAGCAACACGGGCAGCTGTCTCACGTGCTGATGATCGGCCGCCACCACGGTGATCACGGATGCCATATTTTGTTTGATAAGTATAATCGGCGTGTGAAGGGCGGAAAACATCTACATTATGGGTATAATCTTTTGAGCGCTGATCCTCATTAGGTATCAGCATGGCAATAGGTGTGCCGGTAGTTTTACCCTCAAATACGCCTGATAAGATTTTTACAGTATCACTTTCTTTGCGTTGTGTGGTGATCTTTGACTGGCCCGGTTTACGTTTGTCCAGTTCTGCTTGAATATAATCCAGGTCAACCGTTAATTGCGAAGGACAGCCGTCAATAATTACCCCTATAGCTTCGCCGTGCGATTCGCCAAATGTTGTTATCCTGAATAATTGTCCAAATGAATTGCCTGCCATATAGCCCCCTCTAAATCTCCCCCGTTAGGGGAGACTTTTTTATTTCTTTAAAAAATTTATTTAACCAATCAAAGCCCTCCCTACCGGGGAGGGTTGGGTGAGGCTATTCCAACCTTCTCCAAATCGCTCCAAAATGCAGGGTATGATTTTTCAACCACCTTTGCATCTTCAATTTCAACTTCCGGGATCAGTAATGCGAGCGGCGCAAATGCCATCGCCATCCGGTGATCATCGTAGGTGTTTACAAATATACGTTCCGGTATAAATTTTTCGCTGCAATCCAGTTTATAAATCTGTCCCTTTTCAATCAGCTTAACGCCGATTTTTGCCAGCTCATTTTGCAGGGCCTTTACACGATCTGTTTCTTTGATTTTTAGTGTTTCTAAACCAGTGAAAGTAGCCTCGTGACCCAAAGCAGCACATACTACAATAATAGTCTGCGCCAGGTCAGGGCATTCTTTAAGATCAAATATTTTGCGTGACAATGCCTTTGCTTCTTTTTGAAGATATACACCGCCATCTTTAAATTGCGATGTAATGCCAAAGTTTGCCATGATCTCTGTGATCACACTGTCGCCCTGTAAACTGTATTGCGTTAAACCGGGTAAAAACAGTTCAGCCTCGTCAGCTAATGCAGCTATGGCGTACCAATACGATGCCGCGCTCCAGTCCGGTTCAACATGCAATGACGTTTCTTTAAACTCCTGGTTTTGTATACTGATGATATTATCTGTCCAGATATGTTGAATACCCGCTGATTGCAGCATGGCAAGCGTCATCTCTACATAAGGACGAGAGGTTAGTTCACCTTCAATATGCAATTCCAAACCTAAAGGTAACCTGGTCGCTATAAGCAACAACGCAGTAATATACTGGCTGCTTATATTTCCTTTGATATTAACCTTATCAGATAGTTGCTTTAAGTTGCCTTTTAGTTTGATAGGAGGGAAGCCCTCGTTTTCTACATATTCAATGTCTGCGCCCAACTCGCGTAATGCATCCACCAGTATTCCTATTGGGCGCTGTTTCATCCGTTCACTACCGGTTAATATCACCTCTTCATCCTGTAAGGTAAAGTAGGCAGTTAAAAAACGCATAGCCGTTCCTGCAGGACCGATGTTGATCAGTCTTAAGTCCTGAGTCTTAAGTCCTGAGTCTTTTTCTGGCTTTTGACCTATGACTTCAGACTCAGGACTCAAAACTTCCAACAAAGTCACAGTATCTGCCGCATCCGAAATATTCTCAACTTTTACCTTGCCGTTGCTTAACGCTTCGATGACAAGGGCGCGGTTACATTCACTTTTTGATCCGGTGAGATGGATGGTGCCCTTAACTGATTTGTTTTTGTTGACAAGGATGATGTTTTGTTTCATTATAAATATTCTATGGTGCCTCACCTAATCCTCTCCAAAGGAGAGCACTTAGCTTCACTCTTTCAAAACCCTCTCCTTTAGAGAGGGTTGGGTGAGGCGAATTACGCGTGTGTAAGTTTATCAGCTGCCTGCCCTGCTTCATTCTTGTTCATGATCTCGGTTTGTTTACGGATTGATTCGCTGTGGATCAATTCAAGCAGCTTTTCAGTAAACTCGGTGCTTAATTTTAAAGCTTTGGCATAGTTGGTACGTTTGTTTAAAATTTCGTCCCAGCGGCTAACCTGTAAAATAGTAATGTTGTTGTCTTTTTTGTAATTGCCTATCTGCTCAACTATTTTCATTCGCTCCGCCATTTTTTGGATCACTAGGTCGTCAATTTTATCAATCTGGTTACGCAGCTCAGTCAGTTTATCGTTTACTTCGGTATTGCGTGTTTCTGGTTTACGTAACGCCAGGTGATTAATTATTTCTACCAATGCAGCAGGGGTAACCTGTTGTTTAGCATCGGTCCAGGCAACGGTAGGATCAATGTGTGATTCTATCATCAATCCCTGCATATCCAAATCAAGCGCTTTTTGGGAGATGTATCCAATCAGGTCGCGGTTACCGGTTATGTGACTCGGATCATTGATCATAGGCAGGTCTGGTGCATGCGTTTTCAGGCTGATAGCCAGGTCCCACATAGGCTCGTTACGGAAAGCGCTTTTTTCATGAGAAGAAAAGCCGCGGTGAATAGCTGCAAGCTTAGTTATACCTGCATTATTAATTCGTTCCAAAGCGCCGATCCATAAGGAAAGATCCGGGTTTACCGGGTTTTTAACCATTACAGGTACATCCACACCTCTTAAGGCGTCAGCAATTTCCTGTACGGTAAACGGATTCGCAGTTGAACGTGCGCCAACCCATAGTATATCAACCCCAGCCTTTAATGCTTCTTCAACATGCTTGGCGGTGGCTACTTCAACAGCTGTTGGCAAACCGGTTACAGCTTTGGCGCGTTTAAGCCATTCCAAACCGATGCTGCCGATACCTTCAAATTCACCCGGACGGGTACGGGGTTTCCAGATACCGGCGCGTAAGGCCGATACTTTGCCTGTGTTTGCTAATAAATGTGCAGTGGCTACTAATTGATCTTCAGTTTCGGCACTGCATGGACCCGCAATTACTAAAGGTTCGCTGCTTGTTTTTATCCAGGAACTAAGGGGCTGTATGTTTAAATTCAGTTTCATCTTGTTGTTTTTTTAGTCCGGAAGTCGGAAAAACCGAAAGTCCGGAAGATTATTTTATGTGTTTGTTATTGTTGGCTAATATTTTTTACTTTTCTTACTTTTCGGACTCTCCGACTCTCGGACTTTCCCGACTTCACTCACGTTCCCAATTTTTTGATATTGATATACGTCCGTGGGACTCTTTCGTTTTTTACTGTTTTGGGCAATACGCTGTTTTCTTCATCATGCCGCTCATACTCGCCCAGGATATTAAAATTGTGGGTGTATTTTAAAATATGCCTGATGGCGGTATCATATTGTTTTTGATCGTCCCATTCAACGTCGACATAAAAATTATATTCATTCCGCTTGCCTAAAATAGGCATGGATTGTATTTTGCTCATATTAACGCTTTGCTCCGCAAAAATATTCAGCACCTTTGCCAGGGCACCAACATTATTACTTACCTGGAAACATAATGAAGCTTTGTTTGGCTGTCTCTTTGTCACGTTTTCGTGATGGGTAAGAATCAGGAAACGGGTGAAGTTTTTCTTGTTCGATTCTATCCTGCGTTCCAGTACATCCAGCCCATAAAGCCTGGCCGCTAAGGTATTAGCAATAGCAACGGTGTCAGTAAGCTGTTCATCCCTTATCCGCTTGGCACAGGCGGCGGTATCATTGCTTTCAACAATGTTAAGGTGTGGGTATTCGTCAAAAAAATCAACACATTGGCGGATGGCTATGGGATGCGAGGTAACGTATTTGATGTCTTCAAATTTTACGCCCGGCAATGCCATTAAATGTAACTGGATAGGCAGATAAATCTCACCCACCACCGGAAAGCCATAGCTAAGCAACAGTGAATAATTTGGCAAAATGCTGCCGGCAATGCTGTTTTCAATAGCCATCACCACATAATCGGCATTTTTGCTTTGTAACGCTTCGAATGTTTGTTTAAAAGAGTTGCACTCAACCGTCTGGATATCTTCTCCAAAATATTTTAAGGCCGCTTCTTCGTGGAAGGAAGCGCGGATACCCTGTATGGCAACTCTTAATTTTTCAGTTTTCATAAATCCCTTTAAAGCAAAAAGTCCCGGTTTTTGGCCGGGACTTTTCAGTTTCTTTATATGTTTGTTAAAGCATATTAGTCCCGGCTCTTACTGTTAAAGTAAAAGTAGTAACCATAAAAATATGCGTTGTTAAAT